>NZ_MOMO01000035.1:0-26586 GCF_009933855.1 Pseudomonas sp. SG-MS2
GGATCGAACCGCCGACCCTCTGCTTGTAAGGCAGATGCTCTCCCGGCTGAGCTAATCACCCTCGCGATGTTGCTTGTTGCGTTTGCTTCGCTGAGGCCGCGAAATTTACGCAGGTGCCGATGCTAAGTCAATAGCCCCGTTGAATTTTTTTTGAAAAGGGTGGGAGAGCAGTTGCAAGCTTCAAGCTGCAAGCCGCAAGAAAAAGCCAGGTGGCGCTGGCCCGATTTCCAAGCCCGGCAAATGACGAAGGGACCTCACGGCCCCCTCTTGCAGCTCAGCTATAGATCATCTTGCGCGTCATGCCGCCATCGACCACGAACTCCTGGCCAGTGACGAAAGCTGCCTGGCGCGACAACAGCCAAGCAACCATGGCCGCCACGTCTTCCACCGTCCCTACCCTGCCCGTCGGATGCTGGGCATGGTCGGCATCGCTCAACGGCTCGGCACGGCGTTGCGCAGGGTCGCGCGTATCGATCCAGCCCGGGCTCACGGCATTGACGCGGATCTCCGGGCCCAGGCTCATGGCCAAGGCATGGGTCAACGCCACCAGGCCGCCCTTGCTTGCTGCATAGGCCTCGGTATCCGGCTCGGACTGCCGGGCACGGGTCGAGGCCAGATTGACGATCGCACCATTGTGCGCTCGCAAGTAAGGCGCACAGTGCTTGGCCAACAGCATCGGGCCGCTGAGGTTGACCGCCAGCACACGGTTCCATTGCGCCAGGCTCAGGCTCTCCAGGGTCTGGTTATGCGGGTTGGCGATGGCCGCGTTGCACACCAGCGCGTCCAGCCGCCCGAACTGCCCCAACACCTCGGAAACCCCGGCACTGACCTGGGCTTCGTCGGCTACGTCCATGGTGATGAACCAGGCGTTTTCACCCAGGGCCTTGGCAACCTTGGCGCCGCGAGGGCGGTCCAGGTCGCTCAGCACCACCTGCCAGCCCTCGCAGATCAACCAGGCAGCAATGCCCAGGCCGATGCCGCGTGCGGCACCGGTTACCAGGGCTACCCGGCCGTTATGGCCCGGCCCGCCGCCCTTCCAGTCGATCACAGCGCTGCCAGCCCACGCGCAAGGTCGGCTTGCAGGTCAGCCACGTCTTCCAGGCCGACGGCGACGCGGATCAGGCTGTCGCGAATACCCGCAGCCTCACGCTCCTGCGGCGTCAGGCGGCCGTGGGAGGTGGTGGCCGGGTGCGCGATAGTGGTCTTGCTGTCACCCAGGTTGGTGGTGATCGAGATCACCCGCGTGGCATCGATGAAGCGCCAGGCGCCTTCCTTGCCACCCTTGACCTCGAAACTCACCACCGCACCAAAGCCGCTCATCTGGCGCTTGGCCAGTTCGTGCTGCGGATGGCTTGGCAAGCCGGCGTAATGCACCTTCTCGATACCCTCCTGCTGCTCCAGCCACTCGGCCAGTTGCTGAGCGCTCTGGCAGTGCGCACGCATGCGCAGCTTGAGGGTTTCCAGGCCTTTGGTGAAGATCCAGGCGTTGAACGGGCTGAGGGTCGGGCCGGCGGTGCGCAAAAAGCCCACCACTTCTTTCATCTGCTCGCTGCGCCCGGCCACAACGCCGCCCATGCAACGGCCCTGGCCGTCGATGAACTTGGTAGCGGAATGGAACACGATGTCAGCGCCAAGCTTGAGCGGCTGCTGCAGCGCCGGGGTGCTGAAGCAGTTGTCCACCACCAGCATGGCACCACGGGCATGGGCAATCTCGGCCAGCGCGGCAATGTCCACCAGTTCGGCCAGCGGGTTGGAAGGCGACTCGAGGATCAGCAGCTTGGTATTGGCCTTGATGGCCTTGTCCCAACCCGCCAGATCGACCAGCGGCACGTAATCCACTTGTACGCCGAAACGCTTGAAGTACTTCTCGAACAGGCTGATCGTCGAGCCGAACACGCTCTGCGACACCAGCACATGGTCGCCGGCGCTGCACAACGACATCACCACGGCGAGGATCGCCGCCATGCCGGTAGAGGTGGCCACGGCCTGCTCGGCACCTTCCATTGCCGCCAGGCGCTCCTCGAAGGCACGCACGGTCGGGTTGGTGTAGCGCGAGTAGACGTTGCCCGGGGTTTCACCGGCAAAGCGCGCGGCCGCATCAGCGGCCGTGCGGAAGACATAGCTGGAGGTCAGGAACAGCGCTTCGCTGTGCTCCGCCTCCGGTGTACGGTTCTGACCGGCACGCACCGCCAGGGTGTCGAAGCCGACACCCTCGAGGTCACTGTCCAGTCGCCCGGCATCCCATTGATCCGTCATGCCGTCGCTCTCCAAATCAGTTGTTGTAGAGGTCGATGATCGCGCTGACCGCCTGGTTCTTCACCTTGGCCAGGTCATTGCGAGCCTGCTCGATGCGGTCGAGGTAGGCCTCGTCGATGTCGCCGGTAACGTATTCACCGTTGAACACCGCGCAATCGAAGTGCTCGATCTTGATCTTGCCGCCACCGACCGATTCGATCAGGTCCGGCAGGTCCTGATAGACCAGCCAGTCGGCGCCGATCAACTCGGCCACCTGATCGGTGGTGCGGTTGTGGGCGATCAGCTCGTGAGCGCTCGGCATGTCGATGCCGTAGACGTTGGGGTAACGCACTGCAGGGGCCGCGGAACAGAAGTAGACGTTTTTCGCGCCGGCTTCGCGGGCCATCTGGATGATCTGCTTGCAGGTGGTGCCGCGTACGATCGAGTCGTCGACCAGCATCACGTTCTTGCCGCGGAATTCCAGCTCGATGGCGTTGAGCTTCTGGCGCACCGATTTCTTGCGTGCAGCCTGGCCGGGCATGATGAAGGTACGGCCAATGTAGCGGTTTTTCACGAAGCCTTCGCGGAACTTGACGCCCAGGTGGTTGGCCAGCTCCAGGGCGGCGGTGCGGCTGGTGTCAGGGATCGGGATGACCACATCGATGTCGTGGTCCGGGCGCTCACGCTGGATCTTCTCGGCCAGCTTCTCGCCCATGCGCAAGCGCGCCTTGTATACCGAAACGCCATCCATGATCGAGTCCGGACGGGCCAGGTAGACGTGCTCGAAGATGCACGGTTGCAGTTTCGGGCTTTGAGCGCACTGCTTGGTGTACAGCTGGCCTTCTTCGGTGATGTACACCGCTTCGCCCGGCGCCAGGTCGCGTATCAGGGTGAAGCCGAGCACGTCCAGGGCAACGCTTTCCGAGGCGATCATGTATTCAACGCCTTCGTCGGTATGACGCTGGCCGAACACCACCGGGCGAATGCCGTTGGGGTCACGGAAGCCGACAATGCCATAGCCGGTGACCATCGCCACCACCGCGTAACCGCCGACGCAGCGGCTGTGCACGTGGGATACGGCGGCGAACACGTCTTCTTCGGTGGGCTGCAGCTTGCCACGCACCGCCAGCTCATGGGCGAACACGTTCAGCAGCACTTCCGAGTCGGAGTTGGTGTTGACGTGGCGCAGGTCGGACTCGTAGATCTCCTTGGCCAACTGCTCGACGTTGGTCAGGTTGCCGTTGTGCGCCAGGGTGATGCCGTACGGCGAGTTGACATAGAACGGCTGGGCTTCGGCCGAGGTCGAACTGCCCGCAGTCGGGTAACGGACGTGGCCGATACCCATATGGCCTACCAGGCGCTGCATGTGGCGCTGCTGGAAGACATCGCGCACCAGGCCATTATCCTTGCGCAGGAACAACCGGCCGTCGTGGCTGGTCACGATACCTGCAGCGTCCTGGCCGCGGTGCTGGAGGACCGTAAGCGCGTCATACAGCGCCTGATTGACGTTCGACTTACCGACGATACCGACGATGCCACACATGCGACGCAACCCCTACTTTGATGAAACTTGAGTGAATAGCGCTCAAGGCTTTGCAGGCCCGAGCAACTGTTCCTTGAACGGGAGATCAGCCGGAGTGCTGATCACCCCACTGGACATCCACTGGCTGGTGAAACCCAGGATCAGGTTCTTCGACCAATCAGCGACCAATAGAAATTGTGGTATCAGGCGAGATTCCTGCCACCAGGTATCCTGCTGCACCGGCCCCAGGCTGAGCAGGCCGATGGCGACCACCACCAGCAAGGCTCCGCGCGCCGCGCCGAAGGCCATGCCGAGAAAACGATCGGTACCGGACAGCCCGGTCACGCGGATCAGCTCACCGACCAGGAAATTGACCATCGCGCCCACCAGCAGGGTGGCGACGAAAAGAATGGCGCAGCCAGCGATGATGCGCATCGATGGGGTCTGGATGTAGCTTTCAAGATACACCGAGAGCGACCCACCGAACATCCAGGCGACTGCACCGGCAATGATCCAGATGAGCAGGGACAAGGCTTCCTTGACGAAGCCGCGCTTGAGACTGATCAGTGTGGAAACGGCGATGATCGCGATGATCGCCCAATCAACCCAGGTAAATGCCACGGTGCTGCCTGCAGACGTTTGAGGCGGCGCATTTTACCAGAGCAAAGGGCCGGGAGTAAGCGGAATGTCAGGCCGATTGGCCAGCCCGCAGATGGGCTGCAGGGCAGCCCCCTGGAATCAACCGCGTTCTGGCTGGAAACGGATCACAAAGCCCTTCAGCTTCTGCTGCCGATTGATTGCATCACGCAGGCGCTCAGCCTCGGCACGCTCGATCAGCGGCCCCACATACACCCGATTCATGCCACCGGCCGAACGAATGTAGGCATTGTAACCCTGGCTGCGCAGGGTTTTCTGCAGGTTCTCGGCTCCGGCGCGATTGGACAGGCTGGCCAGCTGGATCGACCAGCTCACCGGCAAGCCGTTGACGTCGATTTTCGACGGTGCGGTAGCGCTTGCTGCTGGCGCAGGCGTAGCGGCCGGCTGCACCTGGGCCTTGGATGCCGGAGCAGGCGCCTGCGGCTTGGGCTGAACTTGAGCCTGGGTTTGCGGCGACGGCGTGATCGGCTGGCTCGGCGTGGCCACCGGGGCCGAGGACTCATTGACCACCACAGGTGCCTGCTGCGGCTCTTGCGGCAGCGGTTGCGGCTCGGGCACTGCAACCGGCTCTACCTTGACTTCAGGCAAGCTCGGCATCGCTGGAGCCTGCGGGGCCTCGACGCGCACCTGGCGCATTTCGTCCTCGCGGGTGAACAGCATCGGCAAGAAAATCACCGCCAGCGCCACCAGCACCAACGCACCCACCATGCGCTGTTTCATCCCTTTATCCAGCACTGCCATCTACTCACCCCTCCAGGGCCTGCTGCCCCAGCCATTCCAGGGCCTCGGCAACACAGAAAAACGAACCGAACAGCAGGATCTGGTCATCCGCCGTCGCCTGAGCGCATTGCCCGTCAAGAGCAGCGCCGACGCTGGCATAAGACTTCACCGACGCGCCGAGGTTCGTCAAGGCGCCGACGAGTTCGGCGGCCGGACGGCTGCGCGGTGACTGCAAAGGCGCCACCGCCCAGTCGTCGACCAGGCCCTGCAACGGCGCCAGGACGCCTGCCAGGTCCTTGTCCGCCAGCAGGCCGAAGACTGCCAGGCGCCGGCCCTTGAGCGGTCGAGCTGACAGGCGACACGCCAGGTATTCTGCTGCATGGGGGTTATGCCCCACATCCAGCAACAGCTCCACGCGCTTGCCTTGCCAACTGAACGTGCGACGGTCCAGCCGCCCGGTGATACGGGTATCGAGCAGCGCCTGACGAATTTGCCCGGCATCCCAAGGCAGCCCCATCAGCAGGTAAGCCTGCAGGGCCAGGGTGGCGTTCTCCATCGGCAGGTCGAGCAGCGGCAGGCCTGACAGCTCCACCACCGCGCCATCTGCTGCTGTCCCGCGCCAGTGCCAGGTACTATCGGCACTGGTCAGATCGAAGTCACGCCCCCGCAGGAACAACAGCGCCGCCAGTTCACGCGCCTTGTCCAACAATGGCCGAGGGGGATCCAGGTCACCGCACAATGCCGGCTTGCCCGGGCGGAAGATGCCAGCCTTCTCGAAGGCTACCAACTCGCGGGTATCGCCCAGGTAATCGACATGGTCGACGCCGATACTGGTCACCAGGGCCAGGTCGGCATCGACGACGTTCACGGTATCCAGACGACCACCCAGGCCTACTTCAAGCACCACGGCATCCAGCCCGGACTGGTAGAACAGCCAGAATGCCGCCAGGGTGCCCATCTCGAAATAGGTAAGGGAAATCTCGCCTCGCGCCGCCTCGACGGCCGCAAAGGCTTCGCACAGGCGCTCATCACTGGCCTCCTGGCCATCGATCAGCACCCGTTCGTTGTAACGCAACAGGTGTGGCGAGCTGTACACGCCAACCTTGAGCCCCTGGGCACGCAGCATCGACGCCACGAAGGCACAGGTCGAGCCTTTGCCGTTGGTGCCGGTGACGGTCACCACACGGGGCGCAAGCTTGCCCAGGGCCAATCGTGCAAGCACCTTTTGCGAACGCTCCAGCCCCATGTCGATGGCCGAGGGGTGCAACTGCTCGAGGTAGGCGAGCCATTCGCCCAGGGTTCTGTCTTTCATCAGGCGACCGCAGCGGCCTCGCGTGCCTGCTCGGGAGTTTCCTGGCCGGTCATCTGCGCCAGCAGACGCGCCAGGCGTGGACGCAGCTCGCCACGCGAGATGATCAGGTCGATGGCGCCGTGCTCCAGCAGGAACTCGCTGCGCTGGAAGCCCTCAGGCAGCTTTTCGCGCACGGTCTGCTCGATCACGCGCGGGCCGGCAAAGCCGATCAGCGCCTTCGGCTCACCGACAATGACATCGCCGAGCATCGCCAGACTGGCGGAAACACCGCCGTAGACCGGATCGGTCAATACGGAGATGAACGGAATACCCTCTTCGCGCAGGCGGGCCAGCACGGCCGAGGTCTTGGCCATCTGCATCAGCGAGATCAGCGCTTCCTGCATGCGCGCACCACCGGAGGCCGAGAAGCAGATCATCGGGCAGCGGTTTTCCAGGGCATGGTTGGCGGCGCGGACAAAACGCTCACCGACGACGGCGCCCATGGAACCACCCATGAAGGAAAATTCGAAGGCACTGACCACGATCGGCATGCCCATCAGGGTACCGCTCATGGAGATCAGGGCGTCCTTCTCGCCGGTCTGCTTCTGGGCACCGACCAGGCGGTCCTTGTACTTTTTGCCATCGCGGAATTTCAGGCGGTCGACCGGCTCCAGCTCGGCACCCAGCTCGGCACGGCCTTCAGCATCGAGGAAGATGTCGATGCGCTGGCGTGCGCCAATACGCATGTGGTGGTTGCACTTGGGGCAGACATCCAGGGTCTTTTCCAGCTCCGGACGATACAGCACGGCCTCACAGGCTGGGCACTTGTGCCACAGGCCTTCTGGCACCGAGCTCTTCTTCACCTCGGAACGCATGATCGAAGGGATCAGTTTGTCGACTAACCAGTTGCTCATGCTTTATTTCTCCAGTATTGGCGGGCGGGGACCAGTCTGGCCGGCCATGCCCTGCCCTTTGAGCTCAAATTCTTCTGTCAAACGATGACGAGCCGGCCACAGGGGCTGCCTGCGTACCGCACCGTCTTCAACGTATTCTTTGGCCAACCGGCATGCCGGCAGCCGCCCCGCAGGGCTGCGATAGCTATGGACGATGGCGCGCAGCCAGCCGTCACATCTGGCATCACGCCTGTTTCACCGCGCGCATGAACGCTTCGATCTTCGCCGCGTCCTTTATGCCCTTGGCCTGCTCCACACCACCACTGACATCCACCGCATACGGCCGCACCTGGGCGATGGCCTGGCCGACATTGCCGGCCGACAAGCCTCCGGCAAGAATGATCGGCTTGCTCAGCCGTGAAGGCACCAGCGACCAGTCGAACGCCTCGCCAGTACCACCGGGTACGCCGGCAACATAGGTGTCGAGCAGGATGCCACGCGCACCGGCATAGTGCCGGCAGGCAGCCTCCAGGTCATCACCCGGGCGCACTCGCAGCGCCTTGATCCAGGGGCGGTGGTAGCCTTCGCAGTCAGCCGGGGTTTCGTCGCCGTGGAACTGTAGCAGGTCCAGCGGCACAGCCTCGAGGATCTCGTTGAGTTCGCAGCGCGAGGCGTTGACGAACAGGCCGACCGTCGTCACGAAGGGTGGCAACTCGGCCATGATCGCCCGCGCCTGGCGCACGTCGACGGCGCGCGGGCTTTTGGCATAGAAAACGAAGCCGATGGCATCGGCCCCCGCCTCGGCGGCGGCCAGCGCGTCTTCTATGCGGGTAATCCCGCAGATCTTGCTGCGAACATTGCTCATGGACTGCAAACCCTGAGAAAACACTGAAAGGCCCGATGGTAGCAAAAGCGTTTTCGCCCGTCAGTCGGCCAACGCCTCGTAGCCGGTCAGAAAGTGTGGGCCAATGTAACGCTGTGGCAGCTGGAATTCCTCCGGGTACTCTACCTGCACCAGGTACAGGCCGTACGGATGGGCCGTCACACCGCCTTCGCGCCGGTTGCGCCCTTCCAGCACTTCACGGGCCCAGCCCGCAGGGCGCTCACCTGCACCAATGGTCATCAGCACGCCGGCAATGTTGCGCACCATATGGTGCAGGAAAGCGGTGGCCCGCACATCCAGCACGATCATCTGCCCGTGACGGGTGACCCGCAGGTGATGGATATGCTTGATCGGCGACTTGGCCTGGCACTGGCTGGCGCGAAAGGCACTGAAGTCGTGGGTACCCAGCAGGAACTGCGCAGCATCGGCCATGCGTTCTACATCAAGCGGCCGGTGATTCCAGGTCACTTCCTCGGCCAAGTGTGCCGGGCGGATCGGGTCGTTGTAGATGACATAACGGTAGCGCCGGGCGGTGGCCTTGAAGCGCGCATGGAAATCCGCAGGCATCGGCCGCGACCAGACCACACTGATGTCATGGGGCAGGTTGAAGTTGCTGCCCAGGGTCCAGGCGCGTTCGTCGCGATTGGCGCGGGTATCGAAATGCACGATCTGCCCACACCCATGCACACCGGCGTCGGTACGCCCGGCGCAGACCACCGTGATGGGCTCGTTGGCCACTTTCGACAGGGCTTGCTCCAGTGCCTGCTGGACACTGGGCACACCGCTGGCCTGGCGTTGCCAGCCGCGGTAGCGCGAACCCTTGTATTCCACGCCCAGGGCAATGCGGGTGAAGCCTTCGGCGGCCGATTCGGTGGCAGCGGTGTCGATGATGTCCAAGAGCGTGAAACCTGTGGGGCAATACGAAGTGCCGGGGATTATAACGACAACGGCAGCCTTGTTGGGCTGCCGTTGGTTTTACGCTGCAGGTGAGGCCTTCAGACCAGCCGGGACAGCATGTCTTCGGCTTCCTGACGTTGGGTGTCGTCGCCATCCTTGACCACTTCATCGAGGATGTCGCGCGCACCCTGATGGTCGCCCATGTCGATATAGGCACGTGCCAGATCGAGCTTGGTGGCCACTTCGTCGCTGCCGGAGAAGAAATCGAAGTCCAGGTCGTCCAAAGGTTCCGGCTCCTGGGCAGCATCGGCAGCGGTGAAGTGCGGCGCCAGCGACGGCGACTCGAGATTCTGCGAGAGCTTGTCCAGTTCGGCGTTGACGTCGCTCAGCTCCGAAGCAAAGCTCTTGGCAGCCGGTGACTGGTCATCCAGCGACAGCGACAGGTCGAAGTCTTCCGGCAGCTCCAGCTCGGAAATCGGGTCGAACTCAGGGATGGAATCGAAAGCGGCCAGTTCGGCAGCAACGTCGACCGGCTCTTCCTCGACCGGTTCGGCAACGCTCGGCTCACCCATGTCCAGGTCGAAGTCCGCCAGATCATCGACGCTCTGCGGTTCGGCCTGAGCCTGCGCCAGCAAGGCTTCGAAGTCGGCATCGGCATCGGCATCTGCTTCCTGCACGGCAGGATCAGCGGCGGCGAGCGGCTCGTCATTTACCTGCAGATCCGTCAACGCCGCTTCATCGAGCATCGGCGGTTCAAGGTCGTTCAGGGGCAGATCGTCACCCAGGTCAAGGTCGAAGGCACTGTCCAGACCATTGTCATCAAGGGCAGGCGCTTGAGCATCGGCCTCGGCTTGCGGCTCAGGCTCAGGCTCAGGCTCAGGTTCAGGTTCAGGCTCGGCATCGACCTCTGCCGGCGGCTGCGCCTCATCCTGCAACAGATCCTGCACATACTGCTCATCCAGTTCGGCAGCCAGCGCCGCAGCCCCCAGCCCCGCTGCGGCGATGCCGAGCATGGCCGGGTAATGCTCCTTGAGCTGACTGACCTGCGCGATATTTTCTTCGCTGCCCGGCAGCTTGCGCTCCTGCTCCACGAATGCGCTGTGGTCACCCTGGCGCGCATAAACCTCCATCAGCTTCAACCGCAGGCCATCATGCTCCGGTTGCGCAGCGACGGCCGTCTCCAACAGGTCGGCCGCATGGTTCAGACGGCCGCTGGCCAGGCTCTGCTCGACCTCAGCCAACAGCTCGGCATTCGGGTCCTGTGCCGGTGATGGCGCGGCAACGGGGGCTGGGGCTACGGGTTTTTCCGCCGCAACGGCTGCAGCAGCCGAAGCCGCTACCACCGCCGGCGACAGGGTTACGCCAGGCGCCGACACTTCCAGCTCATCGAAGCTGCTCGAAGGCAGGTCGAGGTCGGGGTTACGCTCGCCCTCCTCGGCCAGTGCCCGCGCCATACGCAGGTGCTTTTCGGCCTCCTGCTGGGCTTTGCGTCGGCGCGCCAGCAGCAACAGCAGCAACAGCAGCACGAGGAATGCGGAACCTGCGATCAGGCCCAGCACCAACGGATTCCCCAGCATCTCATCCAGCGCGCCCGGCTGCTGGGCGGCTGGGGCATCCTCGCCAGCCGGGGCAGAGCCAGGCGCGGTGTCGACGGCAGCCGGCGCCGGTGCCACGACGGGCTCGGCGGGCGGTACCTGGGCGTTGCCTGCAGGCTGCGCCGGGGCCGATTCACCAGGCAAGGCGGCGGCCGATGCCGGCTCCCCGGCAGCACCCTGTGCCTCCAGGCGTGCCAGCTGGTCGTTCTTGAGCTGAATCAGGCGCTGCAGCTTGTCCAGCTGGCTTTGCAGGTCGCTCATCCGGCTCTTGAGTTCTTCATTGTCACGACGGCTGGTGTCCAGGCTCTCCTGGGCCACGGCCAGCTTGTCGTTGAGCGCCTTGGCATCGCCAGCGCCAGGCTGGTTGCCTGGGCTGACCAGGCGCAGGTTGTCGCCCTGGGCGATACGTTCCGGCGCCGCATCGGCAGCGCCGCGACGGGTGGCGTCCAACTGCCTGGCGCGGGGGCCGAGGCGCCGGCCCTCACGCCAGGCGGCGTACTGTTCGGCCACTTCGCGATTGGCCTCGGCCTGGGGGATGCTCTGGACCTGCTGACGATCGGGCAGGCGCAACACCTGGCCAACCTTCAACTGGTTGATATTGTTGCCGATAAAGGCATCCGGGTTCAGCGCCTGAATGGCGATCATGGTCTGCTGCACCGAGCCACCACTTTGGGTATTGCGCGCAGCAATCTGCCAAAGGGTATCGCGGCGTTTGGTGGTGTAGCTGCCGGCGCTGCTGGTTGCCGGGGTGACATTGGCCGCGGCAGGCTGCTCGCCCTGGGCCTTGGCCTGGTCGAGCAGCACACTGTAGTCACGCAGCAGGCGGCCCTGGGGCCACATCACCTGGACCAGAAACTTGACCACCGAGCCCGGCAGCGGCTGACTGGAGGTTACCCGCAGCACGCTCTTGCCATTGGGGTTGATCACCGGGGTAAAGCTCAGGTCCTCAAGGTAGCCCGGATACTCCACCCCGGCCTTGCTGAACTCTTCCGGCGGCGCCAGGCTTGGTGCCACTTCGGCAGCGGTGAGGTCGCGCACATCGAGCAATTCGATCTCGGCGTCCAGCGGCTGGTTCTGCGCCGACTTGAGCGTCAGCTCACCCAACCCCAGGGCATTCGCCATGCCAGATGACAGCGCCGACGCTGCCGCCATGGCCAGAACCAGTTTGCGAATTCGAAGCATGACCTCATCCCTTGTATGAATCGTCCCGAAACCGCATGCGGTGCGGGACAAAAGTGCTCGCCAGTATCTTTTACGCTATGTGTTTAATCAACAATTGCGCCACCTGCACGGCGTTGAGCGCAGCGCCCTTGCGCAGGTTGTCGGTGGTCAGCCACAGGTTGAGCTGCTGGTCTTCGTCAACACCATGGCGTACACGACCAACATAGACCACGTCTTGCCCTACTGCGTCCCCTACCGGGGTCGGATAATCATCCCGCTCGACCAGCTCGACACTGTCGGCACCCTCCAGCGCGGCATTGACCGCAACAAGATCCACCGGATTACGGCTCTGTACCGCCACACTGAAGCTATCGCCAAAAAACACCGGGACTTGAACGCAGGTCACGGAAATCTTCAGTTCCGGCTGCCCCAACAGCACCGGCAGCTCATCAACCAGGCGGCGTTCGAGCGCAGTGTGGCCCTGTTCGTCTGCCGCACCGACCTGGGCCAGCAGGTTGAACGCCACCTGGCGATCGAAGAAACGCGGCTCCAGCGGGCGGGCGTTGAGCAACTCGGCGGTCTGCCGGGCCAGTTCGTTGACAGCCTCCCGGCCCTGGGCAGACACCGCGAGTGCGGCCATGACCTGCACACGCTCGATCTCCAACAGCCCCTTCAGTGGCGCCAGCGCGACGGCCAAGGCCACGGCTGCGGCACTGGGGCTGGCGATGCACGCCGGCAGCGCCAGGCTGGCGATGCACTCGGCGTTGGCCTCAGGCACGACCGCCAGGGCGTCATCCAGGCCGCCAGACAGGTCAATGACCGTGCAGCCGGCCTCACGGGCCTTGCTGGCAAAGCTACGGCTGACGGCCGGGCTGGCGGCGAAGAAGGCCAGTTTGACCTGGGTGAAATCGAAACTGTCGACCTCACGCACTTTGACCTTCTTGCCGGCGAACATCACGCTGCTGCCCGCCGACTCCATGCTGGCCAGCAGGTGCAGCGTGCCGACCGGGAAGTGCAGTTCTTCGAGAATCTGTACCAAGGTTTCACCGACGCTACCGGTGGCGCCGACGACGGCGATGTCCAGGGGTTGGGTCATGGAGAGGATCCTTTTGCTGTAACGGCGGGGGGGCGGCACTTTACTCGGATTGTACCGTTTTGTCTGTGCTGGCCCTGTGGGGCGCACCATAAAAAAACCCGCGCTGTCACCAGCGCGGGTTTTCTGTTCAACGCAGAACGATCAACGCTCGAGCAGAATCCGCAGCATGCGGCGCAGCGGCTCGGCAGCACCCCACAGCAGCTGATCGCCGACGGTGAACGCGCCCAGATACTGCGAGCCCATGTTCAGCTTGCGCAAACGGCCCACCGGAATGTTCAGGGTACCGGTGACGTTGGTCGGGGTCAGCTCCTGCATGCTGATCTCGCGCTGGTTCGGCACCAGCTTCACCCACGGGTTGTGCTGGCTGATCATGCCTTCGATATCGGCCAGCGGCACGTCCTTGTTCAGCTTGATGGTCAGTGCCTGGCTGTGGCAGCGCATGGCGCCGATGCGCACGCAGATGCCATCGACCGGGATCGGGCTCTTGAAGCGGCCGAGGATCTTGTTGGTTTCGGCCTGGGCCTTCCACTCTTCACGGCTCTGGCCGTTCGGCAGCTCCTTGTCGATCCATGGGATCAGGCTGCCCGCCAGGGGCACGCCGAAGTTCTCGGCCGGGTAGGCCTCGCTGCGCATGGCCTCGGCCACCTTGCGGTCGATGTCGAGGATGGCGCTGGCCGGGTTGGCCAGGTCATCGGCAACTGCCGCGTGGGTAGCACCCATCTGCTTGATCAGCTCACGCATGTTCTGCGCACCGGCACCGGACGCCGCCTGGTAGGTCATGGCGCTCATCCACTCGACCAGGCCCGCTTCGAACAGGCCGCCAAGGCCCATCAGCATCAGGCTGACGGTGCAGTTGCCGCCGATGTAGTTCTTGGTGCCGGCATCGAGCTGCTGGTCGATCACCTTGCGGTTGACCGGGTCGAGCACGATCACCGCATCGTCCTGCATGCGCAGCGACGAGGCAGCATCGATCCAGTACCCCTGCCAGCCGGCTTCACGCAGCTTGGGGAAGACCTCGTTGGTGTAGTCGCCGCCCTGACAGGTCAGGATCACGTCGAGGGTCTTGAGTTCTTCAATCGAATAAGCGTCCTTGAGCGGAGCAATATCCTTGCCCACGTTCGGGCCCTGGCCACCGACATTGGAGGTAGTGAAGAACACCGGCTCGATAAGGTCGAAATCCTGCTCCTCCAGCATCCGCTGCATGAGCACGGAACCGACCATGCCGCGCCAACCGATCAGACCTACACGTTTCATCGCAACTACACCTTTGCTAAAAGTGGGCCGCCACCGACCAAAAACGGTGGCGGGCCAGAGAGATTACAGATTCCGCAGCGCTGCGACTACTGCGTCGCCCATTTCCTGCGTACCTACCTTGCTGCAACCGGCCGACCAGATGTCACCGGTACGCAGGCCCTGGTCCAGGACCTGGCTTACCGCCTGCTCGATGGCCTCGGCTGCGGCCTGCTGGTTGAAGCTGTAACGCAGCATCATCGACACCGACAGAATGGTCGCCAGCGGGTTGGCAATGCCTTGGCCGGCGATGTCCGGCGCCGAGCCGTGGCAAGGCTCGTACATGCCCTTGTTGTTGGCATCGAGCGACGCCGAAGGCAGCATGCCGATCGAACCGGTCAGCATGGAAGCTTCATCCGACAGGATGTCACCGAACATGTTGTCGGTCACCATCACGTCGAACTGCTTGGGCGCGCGCACCAGCTGCATGGCGGCGTTGTCGACATACATGTGGCTCAGTTCTACGTCCGGGTAGTCCTTGGCCACGTCCTCGACCACTTCACGCCACAGTTGGCTGGAGGCCAGGACGTTGGCCTTGTCCACCGAGCACAGCTTCTTGCCACGCACGCGGGCCATGTCGAAGCCGACGCGGGCGATACGGCGCACTTCGCTCTCGCTGTACGGGAGGGTGTCGTAGGCCTGACGCTCGCCGCCTTCGAGTTCACGCTGGCCACGCGGGGCACCGAAGTAGATGCCGCCGGTCAGCTCACGGACGATGAGGATGTCCAGGCCCGAGACGATTTCCGGCTTGAGCGACGAGGCATCGGCCAGTTGCGGGTAGAGGATGGCCGGGCGCAGGTTGGCGAACAGGCCCAGCTGCGAGCGGATTTTCAGCAGGCCGCGCTCAGGGCGGATGTCCCGCTCGATCTTGTCCCACTTCGGCCCGCCCACAGCGCCCAACAGAACGGCATCGGCCTGGCGCGCACGTTCCAGGGTCTCGTCGGCCAGCGGCACGCCGTGCTTGTCGATGGCAGCACCGCCGATCACGTCGTGCTCGAGGCTCAAGCCGAGCTGGAACTTGTCGTTGGCCAGCGCCAGCACCTTGACCGCCTCGGCCATGATTTCCGGACCAATGCCATCACCTGGGAGAATCAGAATCTGCTTGCTCATGCTTTCCTCTATCCATTCAAGCGGTGCGGCCAGCCCGGCCGCACCGTAAAAAACTCAGCGCTCTGCCCACAACACGATCACGTCGGTGCTGAACGAGCCGTCTGCCTCAATCTGGTAATACTGCCGCACTTCCTCGCCCATGGCTTGCTGCAACTGGCGTATGGCCACGCGCAGCGGCTCGGGCGTGCGCATGCGCTCGACCCACGAGGCCCACTCCAGGCGCAGGCGCTGACGGGTGTGGCTGCGGGCATGCAGGCCAGCTTCGCTGACCTGGCGCTGCCACTGGGCGGCAGAATAATCGCGTACGTGGCTGGTGTCGCGCAGCACTTCAACCGTTTGCAAATAGGTATCGAGCAACGGGCTGCCCGGCGAGATCACGTCAATGAAGGCTGCCACCCCGCCCGGCTTCAACACCCGACGCACTTCGCGCAACGCCACACCCAGGTCGCTCCAGTGGTGCGCCGAGTAGCGGCTGAAGACGTAATCGAACGAGGCATCGGCGAACGGCAGACATTCTGCGGCACCATGCTCGGTGGTGATATTGCCCAGGCCGCGCTCGGCGGCGGCGCTGGCAACCACGTCAAGCATCGACTGCGACAGGTCGTAGGCGACCACCTCTGCCACCAGAGGCGCTACGTGGAAGCTGACATGACCGGCACCACAACCCAGGTCCAGCACGCGAGCCGCACCCTGCCCCGCCAGCTCGGCTTGCAGCAGGGCGAACTCACTGCCCTGGGCGTGCACGGCGCTGCTGAGGTAGGCACTGGCCTGTTCGCCGAACTGGCGTTGGACCACATCGGTGTGGGTGGTGCTGGTCATGGGCGCATTCCTTTTGATTTTGGGTTGTCTCTACGGCCGCTATCGCCGGCAAGCCGGCTCCCACCGCGACTGCACAGTGCGGGGTCGATGTGGGGGCCGGCTTGCCGGCGATGAGGCCAGCAAACCCGACTACATCATTCAGGCATCACGGAACAGCCAAGGCTGTGCGGTGCGGTGTTTGCCTTCAAACGCCTTGATCGCCTCGCCGTCCTGCAAGGTCAGGCCGATATCGTCCAGGCCATTGAGCAGGCAGTGCTTGCGGAACGCGTCGATCTCAAAGTGCAGCACCTTGCCGTCCGGACGGGTCACCGCCTGTGCCTGCAAGTCGATGGTCAACTGGTAGCCAGGGTTGGCTTCGACCTGCTTGAACAGCTCGTCGACTTCCTCATCGCTCAGAATGATCGGCAACAAGCCGTTCTTGA
Organism: Pseudomonas sp. SG-MS2; assembly: GCF_009933855.1. NCBI lineage: Bacteria > Pseudomonadati > Pseudomonadota > Gammaproteobacteria > Pseudomonadales > Pseudomonadaceae > Pseudomonas > Pseudomonas sp. SG-MS2. The sequence continues at coordinate 16,592 of NZ_MOMO01000035.1, forward strand.
AGCTGTTGTTGAAGAAGATGTCGGCGAAGCTCGGCGCGATCACGCTGCGGAAGCCGTATTCGTCCAGCGCCCAAGGGGCGTGCTCACGGCTCGAACCACAGCCGAAGTTCTCCCGCGCCAGCAACACACTGGCACCCTGGTAGCGCTCGTGGTTGAGCACGAACTCTTTGTTCAGCGGGCGCTTGCTGTTGTCCTGGTAAGGCTGGCCGACGTCCAGGTAACGCCACTCGTCGAACAGGTTGGGGCCGAAGCCGGTACGCTTGATCGACTTGAGGAACTGCTTGGGAATGATCTGATCGGTGTCGACGTTGGCACGGTCCAACGGCGCGACGAGGCCGGTGTGCTGGGTAAAGGCTTTCATGCTGCGCTCCCTTGGATCAACTCGCGAACATCGATGAAGTGACCAGTCACCGCCGCAGCGGCAGCCATGGCCGGGCTGACCAGATGGGTACGGCCACCGGCGCCCTGACGGCCTTCGAAGTTGCGGTTGGACGTGGACGCGCAATGCTCGCCGCTTTCCAGGCGGTCCGGGTTCATCGCCAGGCACATCGAGCAGCCTGGCTCACGCCATTCGAAACCAGCCTCGAGGAAGATCTTGTCCAGGCCTTCACGCTCGGCCTGGGCCTTGACCAGGCCCGAACCCGGCACGACGATGGCCTGCTTGACGGTGGCAGCGACCTTGCGGCCTTTGGCGATTTCGGCTGCGGCGCGCAGGTCTTCGATCCGCGAGTTGGTGCAGGAGCCAATGAACACGCGGTCCAGTTGGATATCGGTGATCGCCTGGTTGGCGCTCAGGCCCATGTACTTGAGGGCGCGCTCGATCGAGCCACGCTTGACCAGATCGGCTTCGGCGGCGGGGTCCGGCACACGCTGGTCGACGGCCAGGACCATCTCGGGCGACGTACCCCAGCTGACCTGCGGCTTGATTTGCGCTGCATCGAGCTCGACCACGGTGTCGAATACCGCATCGTCATCGGATACCAGGTCTTTCCACGCCTCGACCGCACGCTCCCACTGCTCGCCTTTGGGCGCATAAGGGCGGCCTTCGACGTAGGCAATGGTGGTGGCATCGGTCGCAACCAGGCCAACCCGTGCACCGGCCTCGATCGACATGTTGCAAATGGTCATGCGGCCTTCCATGGACAGGGCGCGGATGGCGCTGCCAGCAAATTCCATGGCGTGGCCGTTGCCACCGGCGGTACCGATCTTGCCGATCACGGCAAGCACGATGTCCTTGGCCGTCACGCCGGCAGGCAATGTGCCCTCGACGCGCACCAGCATGTTCTTCATCTTTTTGGCGACCAGGCACTGGGTGGCGAGCACATGCTCGACCTCGGAGGTGCCGATACCATGGGCCAAGGCCCCGAAAGCGCCGTGGGTGGAAGTGTGCGAGTCGCCACAGACCACGGTCATGCCGGGCAAGGTGGCGCCCTGCTCGGGGCTGATGACATGGACGATGCCCTGGCGCACGTCATTCATCTTGAATTCGACGATGCCGTATTCGTCACAGTTCTCATCGAGGGTCTGCACCTGCAGGCGCGACACCTGGTCGACGATGGCCTCGATCCCGCCCTTGCGTTCCGGGGTGGTCGGCACGTTGTGGTCCGGGGTGGCGATGTTGGCATCGATGCGCCACGGCTTGCGGTTGGCCAGGCGCAGGCCTTCAAAGGCCTGGGGCGAGGTCACTTCGTGAATGATATGGCGGTCGATGTAGATCAAGGACGAGCCGTCATCACGGCGCTTGACCTCATGGGCTTCCCAGAGTTTGTCGTAGAGCGTTTTGCCAGCCATCAGACTGTTCCTCATCAGCGTCTTTCTATGCCAAAGACCCCTTGGCTTGTACGGACGATGCTATGGCGATAGATTGAATAACTCAAATTCATAATTTTCATGCTTTGCATAACCATCAGGAATTCGAACGATGGACCTGGCCAACCTCAGCGCCTTCATTGCCATTGCCGAGACCGGCAGCTTTTCCGGTGCCGGCGAACGCCTGCACCTGACCCAACCGGCCATCAGCAAGCGCATTGCCGGGCTGGAGCAACAGCTGGACGTGCGCCTGTTCGATCGCCTGGGCCGCGAGGTGACCCTGACCGAAGCCGGCCGTGCCCTGCTGCCGCGCGCCTATCAGATCCTCAACGTCCTCGATGATACCCGACGTGCGCTGACCAACCTGACCGGGCAGGTGAGTGGTCGCCTGACCCTCGCCACCAGCCATCACATTGGCCTGCACCGCCTGCCCCCGCTGCTGCGGGCATTCACTCGCCAGTACCCGGCCGTTGCGCTGGATATCCAGTTCCTCGATTCAGAGGCGGCCTATGACGAGGTTCTGCATGGCCGCGCCGAGATAGCGGTCATCACCTTGGCACCCGAGCCCCATCACCTGATCAAGGCCATGCCCGTCTGGGACGACGCGCTGGATTTCGTCGCCGCCCCCGAGCACCCGCTGGCCAGCAATACCCAGGTCAGCCTGGCTGACGTTGCCCGCCATCCGGCGGTATTCCCCGGCGGCAATACCTTCACCCACCACATCGTCCAGCGCCTGTTCGAAAGCCAGGGCCTGGCCCCGAACATCGCCATGAGCACCAACTACCTGGAAACCATCAAGATGATGGTCTCGATCGGCCTGGCCTGGAGCGTGCTGCCGCGCACCATGCTCGACGAGCAGGTTGCACCCATCGCTTTGCCCGGCATACAGCTGTCACGCCAGCTAGGCTACATACTGCATACCGAGCGAACGCTATCGAACGCCGCCCGGGCCTTCATGGCCCTGCTCGACAGTCACGCAGGGGCCGCCTGACCGGTCGTCAGCCCTGCACTTCCAACCAGGGACGCGTCAAACGCCAAAGGTCTGGTATCCATGCCCAAATCAGCAAACCGCTTTCCGCGCCTGCCGCGCATCCCTGCGGCCGACCCCCAGGAGTCGGAACTGGCCTGGCAGAACGCTCCGCAATTGCTGGCTGCGCTCAATGGTGCCCGCCTGGGCGCCTGGCTGTGGGACATCGACAGTGGGCGGGTCAGCTGGTCGCGCGGCACCCAGGCACTGTTCGGTTTCGATCCGCAGCGCCCCTTGCCCAACGACATCGACTACCTGGACCTGTTGCCGGAAGAAGATCGCGCCCGCACGCGCCAACTGTTCCAGGCAGTGGTCAACGGTGAACCGGCCGAGAAAGCCATGCGCCACCGCATCCGCTGGCCGGATGGCAGCCTGCACTGGCTGGAAATCAACGGCAGCCTGACCCATGATCGCCAGGGCCGGCCTCAGATGATCGGGGTAATCCGCGAGATAACCCGCCAGCGCGAGCGAGAAACCGCCCTGATCAACTCGGAGAAACGCTTTGCCACCCTGTTCCACCTGAGCCCCAACGCAATTCTGCTCACCCGCCACCACGACGGCATGATTTTCGAAGTCAACCAGCATTTCGAAGACATGTTCGGCTGGCCCGGTGACCAAGTGATCGGCAAGACCACCCTGGAGCTGGGCCTCTGGGCAACCCCGGAGCAGCGCCACCTGGTACTGGATGCGACCCGTGCCAGCGGCGGCCCAGCCATCTTGGAAGTGCAGTTGCGCGCCAGCAGCGGCAAGATCCACGACGGCATCCTGTGCGCCCAGGGCATCGAACTGGAAGGGGTGACGTTCCTGCTCAGCACCTTCGTCGACACGTCCGAGCGCAAACGCGCCGAGCAAGCGCTCAAGGATAGCCAGGAACGCCTTGACCTGGCCCTGGACTCGGCGCAACTGGGCACCTGGGACTGGCACATCCCCAGCGGCATGCTCTACGGCTCGGCCCGTGCCGCACAATTGCACGGGCTGGACCCGATACCCTTTCACGAATCGTTCGACGCATTTTTCGAAGGCGTGCCCCAGGACGAACGCGATGGCATGCGCCAGGCTTACCGCAGCCTGCGCGAAGGCCCAGAAGGCAACTACCAGATAACCTACCGGGTGCAACTGGAAAACGGCGCTTCACGCTACATCGAAAGCCGCGCTCGCCTGTACCGCGACGAGCACGGCAACCCGTTGCGCATGGCTGGCACCCTTCTGGACATCACCGAGCAGGTCGAGCGCGAACTGCGCCTTAGCGCCTCGGAAGAGAAGTTCGCCAGCCTTTTCCAGGTCAGCCCAGACCCGATCTGCGTAACCCGCCAGGACACTGGCCAGTTCATCGAGATCAACCCGGCCTTCACCCAGACCTTTGGCTGGAGCGCCGAACAGGTGATCGGCCGCACCGCCGAACAGATCGGCCTGTGGGCCGAGTCGATCGAACGCGCCCACCGCATCGAACGGGTTATCCGCGAACAGGCCCTGAGCAATGTCGCCGTGGTGGTCAACCACCGCAACGGCTCAGCACTGACCTGTGTCATCTCCAGCCGGCTGGTCAGCGTCGACAACCAGCCCTGCAGCGTCACGACCCTGCGCGATATAACCCAGCAGCAACGGGCCGAAGCGGCGCTCAAGTCCAGTGAAGAGAAGTTCGCCAAGGCATTTCACTCCAGCCCGGACGCCATCACCATCACCGAGCGCCACAGCGGTCGCTATGTGGAAGTCAACGATGGCTTCTGCCGGCTGACCGGCTACAGCACCGCCGAAGTGATCGGCCGCAGCGTCTACGAGCTGGGTATCTGGGCCGACGACAAGCAGCGCAACGCGTTGCTGGTGGAGCTGAAGGAGCGTGGCCGGGTACACCACCGGGAGATGCTCGGGCGCAACAAGCGTGGCGACATTCTCACTGTAGAAGTATCGGTTGAGCCGATCAGCCTCAACGAGGCCGATTGCCTGTTACTCACTGCGCGCGATGTCAGCCAGTTGAAGAATGCCCAGGCACAGATCCGCCACCTGGCCTACCACGACCCGCTGACCAACCTGCCCAACCGCGCCTTGCTGATGGACCGCCTGAGCCAACAGATCGCCCTGCTGCGCCGGCACAACCTGCGCGGCGCCCTGCTGTTCCTCGACCTCGACCATTTCAAGCACATCAACGACTCCCTCGGCCACCCGGTGGGCGACACGGTGCTGAAGATCATCACCGCCCGCCTGGAAGCCAGTGTGCGCCTGGAAGACACGGTGGCACGCCTGGGTGGCGATGAATTCGTGGTACTGCTCAGTGGCCTGGAAGGCAGCCGCGAAGCGGTGGAGAACAAGGTTCGGGAGCTGGCCGATACCCTGCGCGAACTGCTGGCCGAACCCATGTCGCTGGACGGCCAGCGTCTGCAGGTAACCCCGAGCATCGGCGTGGCACTGATCCCCGACCACGGCACCACCCCCGCCGACCTGCTCAAACGCGCCGACATCGCCCTGTACCGCGCCAAGGACTCAGGGCGCAACACCACCCAGCTGTTCCATACCACCATGCAGAAGGCCGCCAGCGAGCGCTTGCGCATGGAAAGCGACCTGCGCCTGGCCCTGGCACGGGGCGAGCTGGCCTTGCACTTTCAGCCCCAGGTGGATGCCCGCGACAACCGCATTGTCGGGGCCGAGGTACTGTTGCGCTGGCATCACCCGCAATTGGGCCAGCAACCGCCGGCTCAGTTCATCCAGGTGCTGGAGGAAAGCGGCCTGATCCTGGAAGTTGGCAGCTGGATACTCGACGAAGCCTGCGACGCTTGTTCGCGCATGCTCGCAGACGGGTTGATCGATGCCGATGATTTCAGCCTGTGCGTGAACATCAGCCCCCGGCAGTTCCGCCAGAACGACTTCGTCCAACGGGTGCTGCGCAGCCTGGACGACTACCGTCTGCCGCGGCACATGCTCAAGCTGGAAATCACCGAGGGCATCGTGATCCAGAACCTGGAAGACACCATCAGCAAGATGCGCGAGCTCAAACGCTATGGGGTGAGCTTCGCCATGGATGATTTCGGTACGGGCTATTCCTCGCTGACCTACCTCAAGCGCTTGCCGGTGGACGCGCTGAAGATCGACCAGACCTTCGTGCGCGACGCCCCGCAAGACTCCAACGACGCCGAGATTGTCCGCGCCATCGTCGCCATGGCGCGCAGCCTTGACCTGGCGGTGATCGCCGAAGGCGTGGAGCTGACAGAGCAACTGGAATTTCTGGAGCGGCTGGGGTGCCACCTGTACCAGGGTTACCTGCACAGCCGGCCGCTGCCGCTACCGGAGTTCCGGCAGATGCTGCTGGAGGCCCCCGCCGATTTCTGAGCAAGGAAAAAAGGATTTGGGGCCGCCAGGCGGCCCAATGCAGGAAAGCCGGCTCCCACAGAGTAGGAGCCGGCTTGCCGGCGATGGGCTGCGTAGCAGCCCTGATAACGCCGCCAGCCTCAGTTGAGTGCTGGTTTGTCACCATTGATCGGGATGCGCTTGGCCTTGGCTTCTTCCGGCACAATGCGCAGCAAGTCAATGCTGAGCAGCCCATTGGCGAGGCCTGCCGATTTGACCTCGATATGGTCCGCCAGGCGGAACGACAGCTTGAACGCGCGCTGGGCGATGCCCTGGTGCAGGTAGGTCACTTCTGCGGCGCCGTTTTCGCGTTTGCCGCCGATCACGGTCAGGACGCCTTTCTCGACCTGAAGGTCGAGGTCCTGCTCCTGGAAACCGGCTGCGGCAACGACGATGCGATAGTGGTCATCGCCATGCTTTTCAACGTTGTAGGGAGGGTAGCTGCTACCCGCCTCGTTACGTGCCGCAGACTCGAACAGGTCGTTGAAACGGTCGAAGCCAACGGAATGGCGGAACAGAGGTGCAAGAGAGAAAGCGGTAGTCATGGTCATAAACTCCTGAGATTCAGCAAGTAAAGTCACTACGCGACCCGGCTTCGGCATCGCGTACTGAATAAATAGGGCTCAGGAGATGGCTTTCAAGGGGCAAAAACAAAAAATTTTGCGGTGGCTTTACCGGCCCCAGGCAGAACTGATCACGCGACACATTCCTCGAATGCCTGCACTTCAACGCCCAGTAACCGGCTGATCCGCTGGCAATCATCTTCCCTGCGCAGCTCGGCAAACAGCAGCACCGCCTCGGGGTAGCTACGCGTCAGCATCGCCAACCACTGCTTCATCCGCCCCGGTGCGTAGCGCGGCGACAGCTTGGCCTGGGCCTGGCGCCAGAACTCGCGCAGCAAAGGCAACAACGCCTCCCAACTCATCGGCAGGTACTCACGCCCGTCCCGCGCAGCCGCAATCTGCAAGGCCAGGTCCGGCCGCGACACCAGCCCCCGCCCGAGCATGATGTCCTCGGCGCCGCTCACCTCGCGGCAACGCCGCCAGTCGTCCACGGTCCAGATCTCACCGTTGGCGAACACCGGCACCTTGACCACATCCTGCACCCGCGCCACCCACTCCCAGTGCGCTGGCGGCTTATAGCCCTCGACTTTGGTGCGTGCATGTACCACCAGGTGCGCCGAGCCGCCCTCAGCCAGCGCGGTCGCACAATCGAGCGCACCGTCCGGGGTATCGAAGCCAAGGCGCATCTTGGAGGTGACCGGGATGTGCGCAGGCACTGCGCGCCGCACTTCACGCACGATGGCGTGCAGCAGTTCGGGTTCCTTGAGCAGCACTGCGCCGCCGCGTGACTTGTTCACGGTCTTGGCCGGGCAACCGAAATTAAGGTCAATCACCGGCGCCCCCAGCTCACAGGCCAGCGCAGCGTTTTCGGCCAGGCAGACGGGGTCCGAGCCCAGCAACTGCACACGCATGGGTACACCGGCAGCCGTGCGCGCGCCCTGACGCAGTTCAGGTGCGAGCTTGTCGAAGGAAGAAGCAGGCAACAGGCGGTCGCACACGCGGATGAACTCGGTGACGCACCAATCGATGCCGCCCACTCGGGTCAGAACGTCGCGCAGGATGTTGTCGACCAGCCCCTCCATAGGGGCCAGGGCAATTTGCATTTCGAGGTCTCGGCGGGAAAAGCCGGCAGTCTACCAAAAAATGCCGGGTATTCAGGCGCCGATCAGCGCAGGACCGTACCCGTCGATGAACTCGGCCGGCATGCGCCTGGGTTTGCCACTGGACAACTCGATGCAGGCAAAGGTGGTCTGCGCGCGCAGCAGCGTCACACCGTCACGCGGGCGCTTGAGCTGGAAGCGCCGGGACATGCGCAGGCGCTGATCCCAATCGATGATCCAGGTTGCCAGTTGCAACTCGTCATCTTCGTAGGCTGCAGCGAGGTAGTCGATTTCATGGCGCACCACCGCCATGGCCCGGTCCAGGCGCCGGTATTCGGCCAGGTCCAGCCCCAGGCGCTGGGAGTGGCGCCAGGCGCAACGCTCCAGCCACGTGACGTAGACCGCGTTATTGGCGTGCCCGAGGCCGTCGATGTCCTCGCTGCCGACGCGCAGGTCGATGATGAATGGCGTTGCCAGGTCCCAACTCATGCCCGCTCCCAATGTCAGTGAACGGGCAGAGTGTATCGGATGTTCAAGCGCTTTGCCGGGCGGGCGCACTGACACGCGCCAGTAATTCGAGCACCGCCTCGCTCACGCGCGGGTCGGCGAGCACGCGCTGGTGGCCACCCTCCTCCAGCCGCAGCAGGCGGCTGTCGAACCAGGCCTTGTGGATGATCTCGGCCTCACCGGCGGGCACCAAGGCATCATCGGCGGCATGCACGACCAGCCCTGGCAGCTCCAACTGGTAACCACTGACATCCAGGCGATTGATCTGCATGCCGACGTCCTGTTCGACCTTGCGGATGAACGCGGCCCTGGCTCGCGCCGGCAGGCCAAGGTGGCGGGCGAAGCCGCGCAGCACACCAAGCAGCTGGGCCGGCGCTGCAATACTCACCGCAGCCTCGGCCCGAAGCCCCATCTGCAGTGCCAGCAAGACACTGGCACCGCCCATGGAATGGCCTATCACGGCACGCAACGGCGGCAGTTCGGCGGCAGCCTCCAGCAGCGCACGGGCAAACAGCACCACGTGCGCTTGCTGCCCAGGCGAACAGCCATGGGCCTGCCCCTCCAGAGAGACCACGGTATGCCCGGCCTTTACCAGGGTTTCGATCAACGCGGCAAACTGGGTCGCACGCCCTTCCCAGCCGTGCATCAGCAACACGGTCGGGCCTTGCCCCCAACGCAATGCCGACAGCCCGAAGCGCAGGGTGATGCGCTCGGCGCTCGCCAGCAATGGCAACTCCCACTGCCTTGGCGGCAGGTTGCGCGGGGTCATGAAGGCCCGGCGCATCTTGCCGGCCACATGCTCGGGGGCCAGACGCCCCAGGGTGCCATTCACGCCGCGAATCCAGCTCAGGGTAGTCATCGCCTTGCTCCAGGGTCAGAAGCTTAGATAACCGCCGATTTGGCGGCACGCAGGATGCGGTCAGAAAGCTCGCCCGTGCCCAAGGCACGCGCCAGGGCCAGGCCGCCTATCATCAGGGCCAGATCAGCCAGGGCCTTGTCGGCATCTTCAGGGCGGTCAACCATCGCCGCAGTCATCAATTCGATGTGCTCGGCCAGTACCTCGCGAAACACGTCTGGCAGGCGCTGCATCTCGCCGATCGAATTGGGCAGCGGGCAGGCATGCACCTGCGCATCGCGGTGCTTGCGCGACAGGTAGAACGCGCTCACCAGCGCCCGCCGCCCTTCCCCGTCCAGGCTCGGGTCAACGTGAGCCAGCAGGGCCCTGCGCTCGCTGAGCAACTGGCGAAATGCCTCGAGCATGAGCTCGTCCTTGCTGTCGAAGTGCGCATAGAAGCCTCCCACGGTAAGCCCTGCAGCACCCATGACCTGGCTGACGCTTGGCTCGGCGGGGCCGTGCTGGATCAACGCGCTTCGCGCAGCCTCAAGGATCCGCTCGCGGGTCTTGGTCTTCTTGTCGCTCATGGCCGGCTCACGATCAGAATATGATGATCGAAATATTATTCTCATAATATTTTTTGGCAAGCAGAATCGACCACCGCCTGTCGGTGCACATTTTTCAGGGAGGGAAAAAACAAAAGGCCCATTCAATAATCGAATGAGCCTTTAAAGTCCCGCAAAACGCGGGTAAAAATGGCGTCCCCTAGGGGACTCGAACCCCTGTTACCGCCGTGAAAGGGCGGTGTCCTAGGC
>NZ_MOMO01000036.1:0-3608 GCF_009933855.1 Pseudomonas sp. SG-MS2
GCCCAGCCCTGAGGAACGCAACAGCGCCATCCAGAAGACCGTTGGCCAGGTACTGGGCAATTACCCGCCAGGCAGGGCCAAATGAGCATGGCATAGCCCGTTCGTCAGATCGCGTCTACCCTGTTGATAAACCTGCTGAACGGGTAGACGTGTTCAACGAATAAGGATCGACCTGCCAATGCAAAGCATTGTTCTGTTGATGTGGCTTGCCTTGTGCACTGAACAGGATATTCGCGAACGCCAGATCGCCGATGTCCTGACCTTGGGCGTAGCAGCCTGTGCGCTGATCTGGCTGTTCTTCACCGGCCACACCTGGATTGGCGCCGACGCCAGCGATGCCGGCTGGGCATTGGCCATCGTCATGCTATTGACCTTGCCCGGCTACATGCTCGGCCACTTCGGCGCTGACGACGTCAAGCTGATGGGCGCCCTGGCGTTGGCGACCAGTCATCAGTATGTGCTGGGGACCTTTATCGGTGCCGGCGTCAGCGTGTTGCTGTGGCTGCTGACTCGCCGCCGCCTGTGGACCCTGTTCAACCCCAAGGTAAAGAAGCGGCTGCAGGCGCTCACCGAACAAATGGGCGACAAACAAGCCTTCGTGCCTTATGTGCTGGCCGGCTTTCTGCTCACAGCGGTATGGATCCAATAATCAGTCCCGTTGTCCGATAACTTGTACATGCGTTGTACAGGTTCGCAAGCAGCGTCTATGGTTAAGCTGCCAGAGCGTCTGGCCCGGGAGCAGGGCCGCTTAGGAACAGGGAGTTGATCGTGAACAAGTCATTCAGCGAGGTGAAGGTTCTGGTGGTCGATGACCAGCCCCTGATCGTCGAACAGTTGTGTGAGTATCTCGAAAATCATGGCCACCATTGCGTGGCCGCGCATTCAACAGACGAAGCCATCGAGCGCTATGTGGCAGATGAATCCATTGGCCTGGTGCTGTGCGACCTGCACATGCCCGAGCGCGATGGCATTGAACTGGTGAGGGCGTTGAAGGAAATTGCCGGGCGCCAGCGCGTGTTCGAAGCGATCATGCTCACTGGCCGAGCCGACAAGCAGGACGTGATTCGTGCGCTGCGCGAAGGCTTCGCTGATTACTACCAAAAACCCGTTGACCTCGACGAACTGCTGGAAGGCGTGCGTCGCCAGGAGCAGGTTTTGCTGGAGCGCAAATCCAACTTCCAGAACCTGGGCAGTCTCAACAAACGGTTGCAAGACCTGGCGGGCTGCATCGATGAGCTTTACCAGGACCTGGAGAAAGCGCGGGGCCAGGGCGTCCACCGCCGCGCCAGCGATGTCGAAGAGGGCGAGAGCGATCTGCCCGCCGCGTTCGAGAAGCTCTCACCACGCCAGCTGGAAGTGGCCCGGCTGGTGAGCAAAGGCAAGACCAACTACCAGATTGCCTGCGAGCTCGGGATCACCGAAAACACCGTGAAACTGTACGTTTCGCAGGTGTTGCGACTGACCCATATGCACAACCGCACGCAACTGGCGCTTGCGTTGACACCCAGTTCGTCGCCGGTGCACCAGCGGTTCACCACCCATTGAGTGAAACGGTCTTCACAGGCCCTGTCACCGGCAGCCGCCGATAGGGCCTGAAGACCCGACGCTCAATCCAGCTGATAGCTGACGCTCAGCATCAGCCGAGGCCGGCGGTTCAGGCTGTCCAGTGCCACATCCGCCAGCGGCTTGGCCACCTCCAGCGCCACATTGCCATATCGCCCGCCTGCCAGGCGCACGCCCAGCGCTACCGAACTAAGGTGCGCATCCTCGAAAGGCCCGCCGTTGTACCAGGCGTGCGCCGCATCGAGCACCGCATAGGGCTGCACCCGTTGCAACCAGGCACGGCCAGCCATAATGCTGTAGTTGAGCTCGTAAGCCACACCCCAGCCCTTGTCACCTGAGGCCTGGTCGCTCGGGTAGCCGCGGCCGAAACGCTGCCCGCCAAACACCGCTCGCTCACTGTCGGGCAGCCTGTAGTCACTCCAGTGCACTGCGGCCGACACGACGCCCTGCCACTGTTCAGACAGTTGGTCGCTCTGCAGCCCGGCGATCCGAAAGCGCAGAAAGTCCATGTCGTAGTCCGCATCGCTACGCGCCCCCAGGTAGTCCATACCCTGATAGACCCCAGCGCTGGCGATGCGCAGGCGACCGGGATCTGCCTTGCGCCAGTCGCCTTCGAATGACAGCGCGCGAACATAGGTGTCGTATTCGGGTAAGCCGCCCGCCCGATACTCAATGTGCTCGCCGACCGAATAAAAACGCCCGGCCACGTTCACCCATTCGTTCGGTGCAATCATCAGGGGCTGGCCGAGGCCGATAGAATAACGCTCGCTCTCAAGGCGCTGATTGATGTCGGCACCGCCATCCAGCCGGACACGAGTACGCGGCTCACTGCGGTACCGTGCAGCGCCTAGCAGCAATTGGTTGCCGTGAGCGTCCAGAGGCTGGCTGTAATCAAGGCGCTGGTAATCAACGTGTTCGTCACCGGCCGGCAGCAGAAAGCTCGCAGTCAGTTGCTCGGCAAAGCGTGTCTGGCCATTGCTGGAGATTTTGAACAGCGCCTGCAGGTCCCCGCGGCTGCCGTCACTCAGGGCCACGCCAGCATCAACTGGCCTGCGCCACGCACGTATTTTCAGACGGTTCGCGTCTTCAGGGGCCGGCCCCACCGCCACTTCAGCCTTCACATTGATACCCGGTAGCCGCTGCACCGCGCCTACATAGCGCTCGAGCGTTTCCTGGGTCAGTGGCCGCTCGGCGAGCAGGCGTCCTGTCATCTGCTTGAGGTAGAGCGCGGGCGGGCCGATATCACCCAGCAGTTCATAGTCCTGGATGTACCCTTCCACCAGCACCACATGCACACGGCCATCGGCAAAGTCCTGAGGTGGCAGGTAGGCATACGACAGCGGGTAGCCATCATGCTGGTAACGCTGGGTCAGTCGCTCAGTGAATTGCTGCAGATCACCCAAGGAGATCTCGTGCCCAATCAATGCTTGATAGTGCTCACGCAATTCACTCAGCGGGTAAACCGTACCGCCCTCGAAGCGCACCTTGTGCAGCACGAATCGGGCATCTGACGGCAAGCTCTCGGGTGCAGCAGGTAACACGACATGCAGCGCCGGGGTAACGGGGCGATAGGTATCTACCGGCAGGTTGGCGGTGGGCAGGCGGCGCTCGTATTCATGGGTATCGAGAAAAGCCGGCAACGGCTCGGCAAGGGCCAGGCTGGCCCAGGTCAGCAGTAACAGGGGCACGACCGCAAGACGCATAGGACGCTCCACGATCCCTTGGGCGCCGGGGCGTCGGCCGGCCACACCCATCACCAGCAAGCGTAGGTGCTGCCCCGGCAAACGTCGAACGGCTAATCGCTGACCTGGAACGCCACCCGCGCGGTTTCACCGCTCTCATCCAGTGCGCTGAGCTCGATCTGCCCGGCCTGCTCAAAGCGCACCCGCATGCTGCCCTGGCCCTCGGTCTGGCCAAGGGGCTGGCCGTTGAGGAACCACCAGCGCCGCCCACCCCCACCCAGGGCCGAAACCTGCAGTTGCAACGGCTCGCTGCTGGTGGCCGGGCGGCGCAGGTTGTCGCCTGGGCGTACACCGACGATGGAC
>NZ_MOMO01000037.1:0-16894 GCF_009933855.1 Pseudomonas sp. SG-MS2
TCGACAGCACCGGGGCACTGGGCGACAGCAACTTCGCCTACCGTTTGATCGTCGATCATGAGGACGAGGATTACTGGCGCAACTATGGCGTGCACCGCGAATCGCTGGTGGCGCCGTCGCTGGCCTGGCTGGGCGAGGACACCCAAGTGGTGCTGGCTTATGAGCACCGCGAGTTTCTCTACCCGTTCGACCGGGGCACTGCGTTCGGCAGCAACGGCCACCCGCTGGACATTCCGGCCACGCGCCGCCTGGATGAACCCTTCAACGATATGGAAGGCCGCTCCGACCTGTATCGCCTTGAGGTCGACCACCAGTTGGCCGACGATTGGAAACTGCACGCTGGCTACAGCTTCAACCGCGAGACTTACGACGCAAGCCAAGTGCGCGTGACCGGCGTCAACGAAGCCAAGGGCACGCTCACGCGCAGCATCGATGGCACCCACAACGCCATGAGCCGCGACCAGTTCGCGACCCTCAGCCTCAATGGCAACGTCGAGCTGGCCGGAATGCAGCATGACCTGCTCATTGGCATTGATCACGAAGACCGCAAGGTCTTTCGCGGCGACCTGATTCGCCAGACCGCTCAGTCCACCTTCAGTTATGTGAACCCGGTCTATGGCCAGGAAGTGGAGGGCAGTACGGTGCGCGCCAGCGACAGCGATCAGACCGACAAGCTGCGCACCGAGGCGCTGTTCCTGCAGGACGCACTGCACCTGGACGAGCACTGGATACTGGTGGCCGGCGCCCGCTTTCAGCAGTACGACCAGTACGCCGGCCGCGGCCGGCCGTTCAAGGCCAATACCGACACCAGCGGCCAGGCCTGGGTACCGCATGCCGGCATCGTCTACAAGGTCGATGAGCAGTTGTCGTTCTATGGCAGTTACAGCGAGTCGTTCAAACCCAACTCCAGCATTGCCCCGCTGACCGGCGGTGTGGTGCTGGATTCGTCGATTGCGCCGGAAGAGGGCAAGTCGTGGGAGCTGGGGGCCAAGCTCGACATGCCTGGCAGCCTGACCGGCACCCTGGCGCTGTTCGACATCACCAAGCGCAACGTGCTGGTCTCCAACTTCGACAGCGGTACCGGCGAGACGGTCTACAGCAATGCGGGCGAGGTCAGTTCAAGGGGGGTGGAGCTTGACCTGACCGGACAGCTCAGTGAGCGTTGGAGCCTGATCGGCAGCTATGCCTTTACCGACGCCAAGGTGACCAAGGACCCGGACCTCGAGGGTAACCGCCTGCAGAACGTGGCCAGGCACAGTGGCTCATTGTCGGCGGTGTACGACTTCGGCAGCCTGTTCGGTGGCGACCGTTTGCGTTTCGGTGCCGGAGCCCGTCATGTCGGCGAGCGCCCGGGCAACTCGACCAACACCTTCGACTTGCCCAGCTACACCGTTGCCGATGCTTTCGCCACGTACGAGACCCGGCTCGACGAGCACAATGTGCGCCTGCAACTGAACGTGAAGAACCTGTTCGACAAGGTTTACTACAGCTCGGCGGTGAACCAGTACTTCGTTGCCATAGGTGATGCGCGCCAGGTGAGCCTGTCGAGTACCTTCGAGTTCTAGTGGCTGAAGGCGGCGCGATAGTCGCCAGGTGTCGCGCCGACTGCCTGGCGAAAGCGGTTGCTGAAATGGCTGGCACTGGCAAACCCGCACAGCAATGCAATGTCTCCCAATGGCAGCTGGCCCAGGCGCAGCAGCTGGCAGGCCCGATGCAGCCGGCGGGCCAGCAGGTACTGGTGTGGTGGCAAGCCGAAGCTGGTGCGGAACATGCGTGCGAAGTGATACTCGGAGAGGTTGCAACGCACGGCCAACTCACCGAGGGTGATGGGCTGATCCAGGTGTGCCTCGATGTATTCCACCAGTTGCCGGCGCAGGTTCGGTGCCAACCCGCCTTTGAGGCGTAACCCCTGGCGCAGCCCTACCTGGCTGAGCACGGCGTGATCGACGATCTCGTGTGCCAGGCTGCTGGCCAGCAAGCGCTCGCCTGGCTCTTCCCAGGCCAGGCTGATCAACTGGCGAAAACGCACCGACTGCCGTGGGTCGTCGAGAAATGTCGCTTCCTGCAGTTGCATCTCCCGCGGTTCCCGGTCGAGCAGGCGCACGCAGCCCAGGGCGAATTGCACCTCGCTGATGTACAGGTGCGCCAGGCGGATCTGCCCATTGACCACCCAGTTGGACTCGTGGCCGGCCGGCATGATGCACAATTTGTCCGGCGCCCCTTTGTCGGCTGGGCGCTGGCGGCGAAAGGTGCCGGTGCCGTGGGCGATGTAGCACGACAGCGTGTGGTGGCTGGGCGCCTGATAGTCGCGGGCATCGTCACGGTTGCTCCATAGCGCCGCCGCCAGCCCGTCGCCCAGGTGCGCGCTTAGTTCCAGCCTCGCGTGGGGCGAGGCATGCATGGCGTTGAACACGTGCAACTGGGTCAGTGGGGTCATGAGCGTTTCCTCTGTCGCCATCGTACTGCCGATGCGCCGAGGTGGCAGCTCCCTGAATGCTGAAAAGCGCAAGTTTGTGCAAGCGCACTTCACTGGCCGCAGAGAACACTGATGGCCCTGGCGAGGGCTGCGCCCTCGATCGCCGGCAAGCCAGCTCCCACAGGTTGGCCGCATGGTGCTCCCCGCAATGCATGGTCGTATGCCTAAGGAACCCCCATGAACCTTTCCCTGTACCTGCTCACTGTCCTGATCTGGGGTACCACCTGGATCGCCCTGAAACTGCAATTGGGTGAAGTGGCCATCCCGGTTTCGATCGTCTACCGCTTTGCCTTGGCCGGCCTGATTCTGTTCGCCATCCTGCTGCTCACCCGCCGCCTGCAGCCGATGAATCGGCGCGGTCATCTGCTGTGCCTGGCGCAGGGCCTGTGCCTGTTCTGCGTCAATTTCATGTGTTTCCTCACCGCCAGCCAGTGGATCGCCAGTGGCTTGATCGCCGTGGTGTTTTCCACTGCAACACTGTGGAATGCGCTGAACGCGCGCCTCTTTTTCGGCCAGAGGGTTGCCAGCAACGTACTCGGTGGCGGCGCGCTTGGCCTTTTGGGGTTGGGGCTGCTGTTCTGGCCTGAGCTGTCGCACCATGCGGCAAGCCGCGAAACGCTCTATGGTCTCGGCCTGGCCTTGCTCGGTACGTTGTGCTTTTCGGCAGGCAACATGCTGTCGAGCATGCAGCAGAAAGCTGGCCTCAAGCCCATGACCACCAATGCCTGGGGCATGGTCTATGGCGCCGCGATGCTGGCCGTGTATTGCCTGATCAGCGGTATTCCATTTGCGATGGAGTGGAACACGCGCTATGTCGGCTCGCTGCTGTACCTGGTGATACCGGGTTCAGTGATCGGCTTCACCGCGTACCTGACGTTGGTCGGGCGCATGGGCCCGGAGCGGGCTGCGTATTGCACGGTGCTGTTCCCGCTGGTGGCGCTTAACGTGTCGGCGTTTGCCGAGGGCTATCAATGGACAGCACCGGCTTTGCTCGGGCTGGTCGCTGTCATGGCGGGTAATGTGTTGGTGTTTCGCAAGCCCAAACCCACGCTGGCAGGTGCGGTTGCACGTTGAGCGCTGCGCAGCAACTGACATAAATGCCAGGTGTTGGCACGGGGTGGGCTGTTTAGACTTGCCCGGGAGCCATTAGCCCGGAAACGTCAATGTCACCATTGCTCTCCTGGAACAAGCGACTGTCGCATCGTCAGGTGCAGCTGCTCTGCCTGTTGGCCTTGGCGGTGCATCTATTGCCGCTGGTGCTTGCCGATTACGCCTATATCGATGATGTGTGGCGCGCCCAGAACGCTGGCCTCACGCCTACCGGCAATGAATCCTGGACAGGGCAGGGGCGCTTCCTGCTCTTTCTGATGCATCGCATGCTGGGCTTCTCTGTCGGGGCTGTGAATCTGTTCCCTTTGCCTATTCTGCTGGCTGCCAGCGTGACTGCACTGGCGCTCGCCCGGCTGGTGTCACATTACTTCCCGGCCCCCACGGCGACCTCTGTGCTGGTGGTATTGCCCTTATGGTACAACCCCTTCTTTCTGCAAAACCTGTCGTACCAATACGACGCACCCGGTATGGCGTTGGCGCTGGCTGCATGCGTCTGGGCCATCACGCTGAGTGCCGAGCGCTGGCAGCAGTGCCTGCTGGGCGGCGTGCTGGTGGCATGTGCCGCGAGTTTCTACCAGGTCAGCATCAACGTCTTCGCTGGCTTGTGTTGCCTCGAAATCATGCGTCAGGTGCTCGGCCATGCCGGGTTGCGTCAGGTCTGCCGTCATCTTTTCGGCCGGCTGACACAACTGCTCGGCGGGTGCCTGCTGTACTCGCTCACGGCCCATCAGTTCATAGATGTCCCCCGCACCGCGTTGCTGCCTCTGGATGCCCAGTGGTGGCCTGAGCTGTTGCGGCGCCTGGAAGTTATCTTGGGGCACGTGGCGTTGTTGATCACGCCAGGAACGGCGTGGGTGTTGATCGGCCTTTCGGGGCTGGCGCTTGTGGCGCTGCTGATCGCCTTGCGTGAGGTGTTGGTTGATCCACGCCCTGTATGGGAACGGGGGGTGTTGACGGCTGCGCTGCTGCTGCCCATCCCGGCTGTGGCGTTGCTGGTGTACGGCCTGATGATGGTGTTCGCGCATTTTGACGGTGGCGCACGCCTGTTGATGGGGTTCGGCGTGGTCTTGATGATGCTGGCACTGCTGGCCCATCGCCTACTGTCAGGGCTTGGCGGTCGGCTGAGGTGGCTGCTGGCTATTCCTGTGTTGTTCATGTTGTCATTTTCGTTTGCTTACGGCCGAACGCTGATCGTGCAGAAGGAACTGCAACGCATGGTGACGTCTTCGCTCGCCAATGCCATCCAAAGCCGGCCGCAGTTGTATGAAACCAATCGATTCTATGTTTTGGACATCGGTAGCAGCGCACGTTGGTTGCCTGCAGCCAGCGCCAGTTATGAACAGATGCCAGCGTTGCGTTATGTCCTGAACATCGATTTTCTGCTGTTGCCTGAGATGATGCCGCGCCTCGGGCTGGTCAACTTCACTACAAATCCCCCGCTCGACCGTGAGCAGGTACTTGCGCGCAGCCATGCAGCGGTGGTGAAGAGCACGTTTTTCGACATCCACCTGGTCGACGGTAACGGCTATGTGCTTATGAAAGCACCTGCCCAGAGCGAGGCCTACCGATGGTAACGACCCTGCGTTTCTACCGGTATGGCCTCATCGGTGTTGGAAATACGCTGTTGCACTGGGCGGTTTTCTTCCTGCTGCACCAGGCTGCCGGGCTGAGCCAGGCATCGAGCAACTTGCTGGCATTCGCAGTGGCTGTCAGTGCGTCCTATTACCTCAATGCTCGCTTCACGTTCGCCACCGCGCCGAGCAAGCTGCGTTACCTGGCGTTCGTATCGGGCATGGGTTGCCTGAGCCTGAGCATGGGGGCGCTATCGGACCGGGCTGGTTTGTCACCCTGGCTGACCTTGGTAGCTTTTTCAGCCGTCAGCCTGATCATCGGTTACGGCTACTCGCGGACAGTGGTGTTCAAGCGGAGGCAGCCATGAACATTACCTTGGTCGTGCCCCTGTACAACGAGCAGGACACCCTCGAACGGTTCTATCACACGGTGCGTAACGAGCCGTCTTTACAGGGCGTGGCGGTCGAGATCCTGCTGGTCAATGACGGCAGCAATGATGCCAGCGAGGCCATCTGCGCCGAGCTGGCGGCACGGGATGAATGGGTAACCGTCGTCAATTTCTCGCGTAATTTTGGCAAGGAGTCGGCGTTGTTCGCCGGCCTTGAGTACGCCGAGGGCGACGCCGTGGTGCCGATCGATGTCGACTTGCAGGACCCGGTCGAGCTTATCGCGCAGATGATCGATGTGTGGCAGCAAGGGGCGGAGGTCGTTCTGGCAAAGCGCCGTAGCCGTGCCGCTGACACACGGTTCAAACGGTGGAGCGCACGCTTGTACTACCGCCTGCACAACCGCATTGCCTCGACCCGGATCGAGGAGAACGTCGGTGATTTTCGCCTGCTGGACCGTAAAGTGGTAGCCGCCATCCGCCAGTTGCCGGAGCAGCAGTTGTTCATGAAAGGTGTGTTGTCCTGGGTAGGCTTTCGTACTGCCATCGTCGAATACGACCGGCCCGAACGTACGGCGGGCAACAGCAAGTTCAGCTTCTGGCGGCTGTGGAACCTGGCCCTGGATGGCATCACCTCGTTCAGCACTGTGCCTTTGCGGCTCTGGAGTTACGTGGGCGGAGGTGTATCGCTGTCGGCTTTTGCCTTTGCGGTGTACATGGTGATCGACAAACTGCTGTTCGGAAACGATGTGCCGGGCTATCCGTCGTTGATGACGGCAGTGCTGTTCCTTGGCGGTGTGCAGTTGATCGGTATCGGAATACTTGGGGAGTACATAGGGCGGATCTACCAGGAGACCAAACAGCGGCCCCGGTACGTGGTGCGCAAGGTGCTGAGGCGGCGCAGACAACCCACGTGAAGGTTGTCTGCGCAGGCCCCTTGGTGGGACAAACGCGTTATCAGCCCTTCCACACCTGCGGATTCACCAGGTCCTGCGGCCGCTCGCCCAGCAACGCCGCACGCAGGTTGTCCATTGCCCGGTTGGCCATGGCCTCACGGGTTTCGGCGGTGGCCGAGCCGATGTGTGGCAGCGTCAGGGCATTGGGCAATTTGAACAGCGGCGATTCGCTAAGCGGCTCTTTCTCGTAGACATCCAGACCAGCGCCGCGAATGGTGCCGTTGTGCAGGGCCTCGACCAGCGCTGCCTCGTCTACCACAGGGCCACGGGCAATGTTGATCAGGAAGGCGCTCGGCTTCATCAGCTTCAGCTCGCGAGCACCGATCAGCTTGCGGGTGGCGTCGGACAGCGGCACCACGATGCAGACGAAATCGGACTCTGCCAGCAGTTGTTCGAGGCTGCGGTATTGCGCCCCCAGTTCCTGCTCCAGCGCCGGTTTGCGGCTGTTGCCGGCATACAGCACCGACATGTTGAAGCCGAAGCGGCCACGGCGGGCGACGGCCGCGCCGATGTTGCCCAGGCCGACGATACCCAGTGTCTTGCCGTACACATCGCTGCCGAAGTGCGCCGGGCCGACGGTGGCCTGCCATTGGCCGGCCTTGGTCCAGGCGTCCAGTTCGGCCGTGCGCCGTGCGCAGCCCATGATCAGCGAAAAGCCCAGGTCGGCGGTGCTTTCAGTGAGTACATCGGGGGTATTGGTCAGGGCGATGCCGCGCTCGTTGAAGTAGTCGACGTCGTAGTTGTCGTAGCCCACCGATACGCTGGACACCACTTCCAGTTTGGCTGCCCCCTCGAGCTGCGCGCGGCCGAGCTTGCGACCGGCGCCGATCAGGCCGTGGGCTTGGGGCAAAGCTTCATTGAACTGGGCACTGATGTCGCCGAGCTTGGGGTTCGGCACGATCACGTTGAAATCTTGCTGCAGGCGCTCGGCCATGGCCGGGGTGATACGGCTGAAGGCCAGGACGGTCTTTTTCATCGGGCTACTTCCAACGCAAAAGCTACAAGCTACAAGCTACAAGCTTCAAGCCGCAAGAAAAAGCAGCGCGTGCACCAATCTGCTTTTTCTTGCCGCTTGCAACTGCTTTCAGTTCGCGATCAGCAACTCGTGGGTTTTCAGGTCCGCTTCATGGGCTGCGAGAATCTCTGGCAACGAGTTGCGCAGGTACTCAACCCAGGTCTTGATCTTCGCATCCAGGTACTGGCGCGACGGGTAGATCGCATACAGGTTCAGTTCCTGCAGCCGGTAGTCCGGCATCACCCGCACCAGGCTGCCATCACGCAAACCATCGATGGCCGAGTAGATCGGCAGCACGCCCATGCCCATGCCGCTGCGAATCGCGGTTTTCATCGCGTCGGCCGAGTTGACCTGGAACGGCGAGCTGGTGATGTTGACCAGTTCCTGGCCTTCCGGGCCGTCGAACAACCACTTTTCCAGCGGGATCACCGGGCTGACCATGCGCAGGCAGGCATGCTGCAGCAGGTCGACCGGCTTGTGCGCGAAGCCGTGCCTGGCCACGTACTCGGGCGAGGCGCAGACGATGCTGTAGGTGATGCCCAGGCGCTGCGACACGAAACCTGAGTCCGGCAGCTCGGTGGCCAGTACGATGGACACGTCATAGCCTTCGTCGAGCAGGTCGGGGACGCGGTTGGCCATGGTCAGGTCGAAGGTCACGTCCGGGTGCGACTCGCGGTAGCGGGCGATGGCATCGACCACGAAGTGCTGGCCGACCCCGGTCATCGAATGCACCTTCAATTGCCCGGCAGGCCGGGCATGCGCGTCGCTTGCCTCGGCTTCGGCTTCTTCGACATAGGTGAGGATCTGTTCACAGCGCATCAGGTAACGCTTGCCCGCCTCGGTCAGGGCGATGCGCCGGGTGGTGCGGTTGAGCAGCCGGGTTTGCAGATGGGCTTCCAGATTGGAGACCGCCCGCGACACGTTCGCGGTAGTCGTATCCAGTTGCGCCGCAGCGGCAGTGAAACTGCCAAGCTGGGCTACGCAACTGAAAGCACGCATGTTTTGCAGGGTGTCCATGGGTCACTCTCAAGGTAGAGGGCAAATTGTGTCACGAAGTTAGTTGCATGTGCCTTCGACCAAAGCCGGATTATCGCTGTTTTGGTAACAAAGATTCGCAGGAATCTGCGCTTATCGCCAGTGCGGCCGCCCCCTAGAATTGCCCAGCCCTCCACCTCTTCCTCGGGAAATCGCAGCTGTGCCGCGTCGCATCATCAGAACGCTTCAGGCGTTCAGTGCCTGTGCCCTTAGCCTCACCTTGAGCGGCTGTATCGGAACCTGGGGCATTGCCCCACAAAGCAAGACCCTCCAAGCCAATACCCTGACCACCGATGCGGCCATCCGCGAAGCCGCCAGCGATGCCCACTGGCCCGACCAGCAGTGGTGGCACGCCTACCGTGATCCACAGCTCGATCGTTGGCTCGACCTGGCTATGGCCGGTAGCCCGACCCTGGCCATGGCGGCAGCGCGGGTGCGCGCAGCCAAGGCCATGGCCGGTGTGGTCGAGTCGGCAGAAAAGCTGCAGGCCAACGGCCAGGCGTCGCTCAAACGCCACAACTGGCCTGAAGACCAGTTCTATGGCCCTGGCGCACTGTCGGGTGCCAACACCTGGGACAACAACGCCGCCATCGGCTTCAGCTATGCCCTGGACCTCTGGGGGCGCGAGCGCAATGCCAGCGAACAGGCCGTGGACCAGGCACACATGAGCGTGGCCGAGGCCCGCCAGGCGCAACTGGAACTGCAGAACAATGTGGTGCGTGCCTACATTCAGCTCAGCCTGCACTTCGCCCAGCGCGACATCGTCAAGGCCCAGCTGGAGCAGCAGGAGCAGATCCTGGCTTTGGCCAAGCGCCGCCTGGACGGTGGTATCGGTACCCATTTTGAGGTCAGCCAGGCCGAAGCACCGTTGCCCGAAACCCACCGCCAACTGGATAGCCTGGACGAAGAAATCGCCCTTACCCGCAACCAGCTGGCCGCGCTGGCGGGCAAGGGGCCGGGTGAGGGCTCGCAGATCCAGCGCCCCAGCCTGGCCCTCGCCGCCCCTTTGAAACTGCCGTCGGCCCTGCCGGCCGAGCTGGTCGGCCAGCGCCCCGACGTGGTCGCCAGCCGCTGGCAGGTGGCCGCGCAGGCGCGTGGTATCGACGTCGCCCACGCCGGCTTCTTCCCCAACGTCGACCTGGTCGGCAGCCTGGGCTTCATGGCCACCGGTGGCGGGCCGCTGGAATTCCTCACCGGGCGCAAGTTCAACTACAACGTCGGGCCGGCCATCAGCCTGCCGGTCTTCGACGGCGGCCGCTTGCGCTCGCAGCTGGGTGTGGCCTCGGCGGGCTATGACGTGGCCGTGGCGCACTACAACCAGACGGTCATCGGCGCGCTGAAGAACATTTCCGACCAGTTGATCCGCCGTGAGTCGATGAAGGAGCAGGCCCACTTCGCCGCCGAATCCGTGGCCGCTGCACAGAAAACCTACGATATTGCCATGGTCGCCTTCCAACGCGGCCTGACCGACTACCTCAACGTGCTCAATGCCCAGACCTTGCTGCTGCGTCAGCAGCAGGTGCAGCAGCAGGTGCAGGCCGCGCGCCTGATCGCCCATGCCGAGCTGGTGACCGCGCTGGGCGGTGGCCTGCAGGCCGGCAAGGACGTGCCTGAGCAGGAGCGCCAGGCGGCGCCGAAAACCCCGGCCACCCTGGCTGTTTTCGAACGCAAACCGGACCACGCCGAATGAGTACATCGAGCTTGCCCCTGCGCTGGCTGCACAGCCTGGAGTGGCGCCGTGGCTTCTTTGCCTGGGCGCGTACCGACGGGGTGACCTGGGTCTACATCTTCAAGGTGCTCGCCGCTGCGTTCATCACCTTGTGGCTGGCCATGCGCCTGGAGCTGCCGCAGCCGCGCACGGCGATGATCACCGTGTTCATCGTCATGCAGCCGCAGAGCGGCCATGTCTTCGCCAAGAGCTTCTACCGGGTGCTCGGCACCCTGGCCGGCTCGGCGATGATGGTGGCGCTGATCGCCCTGTTCCCGCAGAACACGGAGCTGTTCCTGCCCAGCCTGGCGCTGTGGGTGGGCCTGTGTTCGGCGGGCGCCATGCGCTACCGCACCTTGCGCGCCTATGGCTTCGTGCTGGCCGGTTACACCGCAGCCATGATCGGCCTGCCGGTGCTGGAGCACCCTGACCAGGCGTTCATGGCAGCGGTGTGGCGCGTGCTGGAGATTGCCCTGGGCATTCTCGTCTCGACCTTCGTCAGCGCCGCGATCCTGCCGCAATCGGCCAGCGCCGCCATGCGCAATGCGTTGTACCAGCGTTTTGGTGTGTTCGCCGGGGTGGTGGTCGAGGCCTTGCGCGGTGACAGCCAGCGTGACCGTTTCGAAACCAGCAACGTGCGTTTCGTCGCCGAGGCGGTCGGCCTGGAGAGCCTGCGCAACGTCACCGCCTTCGAAGACCCGCACATGCGCAGGCGCTCTGGCCGGCTGGTGCGCATGAACAGTGAGTTCATGGCCATCACCACGCGCTTCAACGCCCTGCACCGGTTGCTTGAGCGCTTGCGCGCCCGCGGCCCGCTGCAGATCGTCGGGGCCATCGAGCCGGGCCTGAACACCTTGGTCGAGCTGCTTGAGCCCTATGTAGGGCGTGCGCTGACCGATGCCGATGCACTGCGCCTGACGCTGGAACTGGCGGCCTACAAAGAGGGCCTGCAGGCTCAGGTACGCGGCCTGCGCGCCGAGTACCTGCTGACCGAGCCCAGCGAGTCCGACCTGCTGGATTTCCATACCGCTTTCGAACTGCTCTATCGCTTCGTCGACGAGATGTACAGCTACGCCGAAACCCATGCCTCCCTGGCCGCGCACACGCACGCGCGCGAGCAGTGGGACGAGCCTTACGTGGCCCGGACCAGCTGGCTGGTGTCGCTGGCCGCTGGCGTGCGCGCCTCGGCGGTGCTGTTGCTGCTGGGTAGCTACTGGCTGCTCAGCGACTGGCCCAGCGGGGCCATGATGACCTTGATCGCCACCGTCACCGTGGGCCTGTCGGCGGCTTCGCCGAACCCCAAGCGCATGTCGTTCCAAATGGCCTGCGGCACGGCGATCGGCGCGTTCGTCGGCTTCTTCGAAACCTTCTTCGTGTTCCCCTGGATCGATGGTTTCCCGCTGCTGTGCATGGTCCTGGCGCCGGTGTTCGTGCTCGGCGCGTTCCTGTCTTCGCGGCCGGCTTACGCAGGTTACGGCATAGGCCTGCTGGTGTTCTTCGCCATCGGTTCGGTGCCCAACAACCTGACCGTGTACGACCCTTACACCTTCATCAACGACTACATCGGCATGGTCATCGGCATGTTCGTCTGCGCTGCAGCCGGGGCGATCATCCTGCCGCCCAACAGCCGCTGGTTGTGGAGCCGCCTGGAGCAGGAGCTGCGCGAGCAGGTGCTGTTCGCCATCAGCGGTCGCCTGCGCGGTCTGGGCTCGGCTTTCGAAAGCCGCACCCGTGACCTGTTGCACCAGGCCTATGGCCTGGCTGCCGGCAAGCCGCAGGTACAAAGCCAGCTGATGGGCTGGATGTTCACCGTGCTGGAAATCGGCCACGCGGTCATCGAGCTGCGCAAGGAGCAGGCCCGCGCACCAATCCACCCGGCGTATGCCGAGTCGCAGCCGTGGCGCCAGGCCATCCGTGTCATGGGCCGCGCCTTGGCACGACTGTTCCTGCAGCCCAGCGCCAGCAACCACGAGCGCGCGCTGGTGGCGGTGGACCACGCCATCAGCCGCGTGCAGGCCACTGACGAACCCTTCGCCCGGCACTTCGACACCTCGGTGTTACGCCGCGCGCAGAGCTACCTGCACTTCATCCGTTCCTCCCTGCTCGACCCACAGTCGCCGTTGGCTACGACGAAAGGATTGCACGATGTTCCGTGAAATCATGCCCCGTGAGATCGCTTTTCATGGCGTGTACATGCCCACCATGACCTTGATGTTCCTGTTCGCCCTGGGCCTGGCCTGGGGCCTGGACCGCTTCATTGCCAGCCATGATGGCTACCGCTTCTTCTGGCACCCGGCGCTGTTGCGCCTGAGCCTGTTCGTCTGCCTGTTCGGCGCCCTGGCGCTGTCGCTCTACTGGTGAGAATCCTTCGATGAAAAAGTTCTTCAGCCTGATCGCTACCTTGCTGGTGCTGACCGCTGCCGTGGTGATCGGTCGCCAGTTGTGGCTGCACTACATGACCACGCCCTGGACCCGTGACGGCCGCGTGCGGGCCGACATCATCAATGTCGCCGCCGACGTGCCCGGTTATGTAGTGGACGTACCGGTCAAGGATAACCAGCGGGTGAAGAAGGGCGACCTGCTGATCCGCATCGACCCCGAGCACTACCAGCTGGCTGTCGACCAGGCCAAGGCGCTGGTCGCCTCGCGCAAGGCCACCTGGGAGATGCGCAAGGTCAACGCCCGGCGCCGTGCCGACATGGACAACCTGGTGATCTCCAAGGAAAACCGCGACGACGCCAGCAACATCGCCAACGCCGCCCTGGCCGACTATCAACAGGCCCAGGCAGCATTGGCAGCGGCCGAGCTGAACCTCAAGCGCACCCGGATCGTTGCCACGGTCGATGGTTACGTGACCAACCTGAATATCCACAAAGGTGACTATGCGCGGACCGGTGAGGCGGTGATGGCAGTGGTCGATGAAAACTCGTTCTGGGTTTACGGCTTCTTTGAGGAAACCAAGCTGCCGCACGTGAAGGTGGGTGACCAGGCTGAGCTGCAGATGATGAGCGGCGAACGGCTCAAGGGCCATGTGCAGAGCATCGCCCGCGGTATCTACGACCGCGACAACCCGCAGAGCCGCGAGCTGATTGCCGATGTGAACCCGACCTTCAACTGGGTGCGCCTGGCCCAGCGCGTGCCGGTGCGGATTCACATTGATGAAGTGCCGGACGGGTTTCTGCTGGCGGCGGGGACGACGTGCACGGTGGTGGTGAAACCGAGCGAGGGTGGAGCGGGCTAGCTAAACCACGTTCAATCAAACCCTAGGCCGGGCCTACCATTACCGGTATTTCGACACGGTCAATCACCTTCGCGCTGATCGACGGATCCAGCATCCGCCCCAGCCGTGACAGGTGCCGGTGGCCCATGATGATCAGCTCGCATTGCAGTTCCCGTGCCTTGGCGACAATGGCCTCGACCGGTTGCCCGGCGACCATGCAGCCGTGGCTGGTGAAGCCGGCCTGCTTTAGCCATGCAACAGCCTCGGCCACGGCGCGGTCGCCCAGGCGTTGCTCCTCACAGGCGGCAGGGTATTGCTCCAGTTCCTCGGCGGTGTAGGGCGCAGGCTTGTCGTGCACCGCGAAAGTCGAGTCGATGGCCAGCAGTACGTGCAGTTCGTGTTCGTCGGGCCGGCAGTAGCGGCGGGCGAGGGTGAGCAGGGCGGTCGAGGCAGGGGACGCGTCGATGGCGATCAGGACGGGGCTGGGCATGGAGGTTCCTTGCTGAAAAACTGGCTGGTCGGTTGCCTGTACCGCCCCATCGCCGGCAAGCCGGCCCACAAGTAATGCACCGATCGCAGGGCAGTGGGGCACCTGTAGGAGCCGGCTTGCCGGCGATAGGGCCGGTACAGCCACAGCATCATTTATGGCCCATCTCGCCCTCGAGATAAATGCCCCTCCACGCACGAACGCATTGCGTCTGGTGCAATCATGCGACCTGTTAACATCGCGTTCCCACAACTGCCACGGAAATCGGCCATGCCACTCCCGGACATGAACCTGCTCGTCGCCCTTGACGCCCTGCTCGATGAAGGCAGTGTGGTCGGTGCGGCGCAGCGCATGAACCTCAGCCCGGCGGCGATGAGCCGGACCCTCGGGCGTATCCGCGATGCCTTGGGCGACCCGATCCTGGTACGCGCGGGTCGTGGCCTGGTACCGACACCTCGGGCGCTGGCCCTGCGCGAGCAGGTGGCGGCGCTGGTGGAGCAGGCCGGTGAGGTGTTCCGCAGTGCTGCAGAGGTGGATTTGCCCAAGCTCGACCGAGCCTTCAACATCCGCACCAATGACCTGTTCATTGCCCTGTATGGCGCCATGCTGTTGCGCCGCATGCATGAGCAGGCCCCGCGCACGGTCCTGCGCTTCGTGCCCGAGAGCCCCGGCGGTGATGACGATAGCGTGCTGCGCGACGGGCGCACCGACCTGATCATCAGCTCGACCGTCGACCTGGGCCCGGAGATCAAGGTGCAGAGCCTGTTCCAGACCTACTACGTGGGTTTGGCGCGGCGCGACCATCCCATATTCGACCAGCCGATCACACCGCAGAGTTTTGCCAGTTATCCACAGATCAGCGTATCCAGGCGTGGCCGCGCCAATGGGCCGATTGACGTCGAACTGGCCAACTTCAAGGTGCAGCGGCGCGTGGCGCTGATCACGCCGAGCTTCCACTCGGCGTTGTTCTCGCTGCCGGATTCGGACCTGATCCTGCCGATGCCCGCCAATATCCTCAACAGTGTGCACAAGCTCGGCTTGCCGTTGCGCTCGTTCGAGATCCCGGTGCCGCTGGAGCGGGTAACCGTGCTGCAGGCCTGGCACCCGCGTTATCACAACGATCCGGCCCACCGCTGGTTGCGGCAGATCCTGAAAACCTGCTGCAGTGTCGATCCATAAACCCGCTTCGCCCTACGGCGGCTGGGGCGGATTGCGTCATACGCAATATAAAGCTGCCGATAAGTCAGTTTTCGTAAGCATTCGACTTTCTTAGACTTGCCCCAGCCATAAAATTGTTGCTGGAGTTGTCTACCCATGAGTTCCCTGTCCGCCCCTGCCACCGCGATCGCCGCCGCCCCCGCGCCGGCTGCGCCCGTGCAGTCGGCGTTCGGCCTGCGCGTGGTGGTCGGGCTGTTCGGCGTGTTGCTGGCCGTGCTGTGCGCCGGCCTCAACGAGTCGGTGACCAAGATTTCCCTGGCCGATATCCGCGGGGGCATGGGCATCGGCGCCGACGAGGGCGCCTGGCTGCTGGCGGTGTACAGCGCCGCGTCGGTTTCGGCCATGGCCTTCGCGCCGTGGCTGGCCACTACCTTCTCCTTGCGCCGCTTCACCATGAGCGCGGTCGGGCTGTTTGCGCTGCTGGGGTTGCTGCAGCCGTTGGCCCCCAACCTGCACAGCCTCATGCTGCTGCGCATCCTTCAGGGTTTTGCAGCGGGCGCCTTGCCACCGATGCTCATGAGCGTGGCGCTGCGTTTTCTGCCGCCGGGCATCAAGGTCTACGGCCTGGCCTGCTATGCCCTGACGGCCACCTTCGGGCCCAACCTCGGCACGCCGCTGGCCGGGTTGTGGACCGAGTACGTTGGGTGGCAGTGGGCGTTCTGGCAGATCATCCTGCCCTCGGCCCTGGCCATGTGCTGTGTCGGCTGGGGCTTGCCGCAGGACCCGCTGCGCCTGGAGCGCTTCAAGCAGTTCGACTGGCGCGGCGTGTTGCTGGGCCTGCCGGCCATCAGCTGCATTGTCCTGGGCCTGTCGCTAGGGGACCGCTGGGGCTGGTTCGATTCGCCGCTGATCTGCTGGCTGCTGGGCGGGGGTGTGCTGTTGCTGGTGCTGTTCCTGTACAACGAATGGTCCGAGCCGCTGCCGTTCTTCCAGTTGCGCATGCTGTCGCGCCGCAACCTGAGCTTCGCGCTGGTCACCCTGGCCGGCGTGTTGGTGGTGCTTTCCGGTGTGGGCAGCATTCCCTCTGCCTACCTTGCGCAAATCCAAGGGTATCGCCCGGCGCAAACCAGCCCGCTGATGATGCTGGTGGCCATGCCGCAACTGATTGCCCTGCCGTTGACGGCGGCACTGTGCAACCTGCGTGCGGTGGACTGCCGCTGGGTGCTGGCCACGGGGCTGGCGATGCTGGCGCTGTCGTGCATCGGCAGCAGCCTGCTGACCTCCGAGTGGATCCGTGGTGATTTCTACCCTTTCTACCTGCTTCAGGTGTTCGGCCAACCGATGGCGGTACTGCCGCTGCTGATGCTCTCCACCAATGGCATGAGCCCGCAGGAAGGCCCATTCGCCTCCAGCTGGTTCAACACCGTCAAGGGGCTCGCCGCAGTGATCGCCGGAGGCCTGCTGGATGCCCTCGGCACGCTGCGCCGACACTTTCATTCCAACCACCTGGTGGACAGCCTGGGCAACGCCCCGCTGATCGATGACAACGCTGCGGGCCTTGCCAAGCGTATCCATGACCAGGCGCTGGTGCTGACTTCGGCCGACCTTTACCTGGTCATGGCCGGTATCGCCGTGGCGCTGATCTGCCTGATTCCTTTCGTGCCTACCCGGGTCTACCCACCGCGCGCGGTGACCTGAGCCCGGATGAATTCGAGACCGCTGAAAATGACCAACAAGCGCAAGACAATCGTGATCGGCTCGGTACTGGCCGT
>NZ_MOMO01000005.1:0-5762 GCF_009933855.1 Pseudomonas sp. SG-MS2
CAGATTGTCAGCTCTCCGATCGACGGCGTGATCGCCCAGGTATCGGTACGCCCCAACCAGCCGGTGCAAGCCGGCACGCCGTTGTTCACCCTTGACGAAACCACCTTGCGCAGCCGCGCCGAGGTGCTCGGCAAGGAGGTCGCCGTGGCCGATGCCGAATTGCAGGCTGCCAACCAGCGGGCGTTCGACAACCCGCAAAGCAAAAACGAACTGACCCTGCTGCAGGGCCGTGTCCAGCAACGACGGGCCGAACTGGCCGCTGTACAAGCGCAACTGCGGCGCACCCAGGTGCTGGCTCCACGCGCCGGGGTCGCGGTGTTCAGCGACCCCAACGACTGGCTCGGCAAACCAGTGACAACCGGCGAGCGCATCATGCACGTTGCCGACCCTGCGCAACCGGCCATGCAGATCCAGCTCGCCGTGGCCGATGCCATAGCCCTGGAACCTGGCGCCGAAGTGACCTTGTTCCTCACTGCCTATCCGCTCAGCCCACTCAAGGGCAAGATCCTCGAAACCAGCTATCAGGCCAAACCCAGCGACGATGGCGTGGTCGCCTACCGTCTGCTGGCAAGCATCGACGAGCATTCCGAGCATGCCCGCCTGGGCCTGCATGGCACCGCCAAGCTCTATGGCGACCGCGTCATGCTCGGCTACTACCTGCTGCGTCGCCCGCTGGCCACGTTGCGAGCCTGGAGCGGCTGGTGATGCTGGATCCCAGCGACCTGCCGCTGCCGCCACTGCGCGAGGACCTGCGCCTGTGCGAAGCCGCCGACAGCCGAGAAGGCGAACCGGCGTGGATGATCCACGACACCGTGCTGAACCGCTTCTACCGCATCGGCTGGCTGGAGTTCGAATGCCTGCTGCGCTGGGGCCAGACACCGCGCCAGATCAGCGAGCAGGTGTCGCACGACAGCGCGCTCAAGCCGGATATCGAGCAGGTGCTGGCATTGCGTGCGTTTCTCGAACAACACCACCTGCTGCGCCCAGGCCCCGAGCAACTGGCCAGGCTGCAAACCGCCAACGAGGCGCGCACTTGGTCGAGCTGGCGCTGGTGGCTGCACCACTACCTGTTCTTCCGCGTGCCGCTGCTGCGCCCACAGGCGGGGCTGCAGCGCCTGGCCGCGGCCTTGGGCTGGCTGTTCCATCCGCTGACCGGGCTAACGGTGATCGGCTTGACCATCCTGGGCGTGATCCTGGTGATGCAACAATGGGACAGCTTCACCCATGCCGTGGTGGAATCATTCTCCACCGAAGGCCTGTTCAGCTTTGCCCTGGCGCTGGTGGTGGCAAAAACCCTGCACGAGCTCGGCCATGCCCTGGTAGCCACGCGCCTGGGCTTGCGCGTCGGGCACATGGGTGTGGCGTTTCTGGTGTTGTGGCCAATGCTTTACACCGACACCGGCGAAAGCTGGAAGCTCAAGCGTGCCCACCAGCGCCTGGCGATCGCTTCGGCGGGCATCGTCACCGAGCTGTCCCTGGCGGGTTTGGCGACCCTTGGCTGGGCCGTGTGCGACGATGGCGCCCTGCGCAACGCCCTGCTGTACCTGGCGACCACAAGCTGGGTGCTGTCCCTGGCGCTCAATGCCAGCCCCTTCATGCGCTTCGACGGCTATTTCATCCTCAGCGACCTGCTTGACTTCCCCAACCTGCACGAACGCTCTTCTGCGCTGGCTCGTGTAGCCATGCGGCGCACCCTGCTGGGGCTCGACGAAGCCTGGCCGGAGCCGTTTCCCATTGGCCAGCGACGCCTGCTGGTGGCGTTTGCCTTCGCTACCTGGCTGTATCGCCTGGTGCTGTTTCTCGGCATCGCCGTGGCGGTCTACCTGTTTTTCTTCAAACTGTTGGGGATCGTGCTGTTCATGGTCGAATTGGCGTGGTTCATCGCGCTGCCGGTGAAACGTGAGCTGAGCCACTGGTGGCAACAGCGGGCACGCATTCCGGGGCAGCGCAAGCGGATATTCTATGTGTGCCTTGGCCTGGCCCTGCTGGCCCTGGCAGTACCTTGGCACAGCCAGGTAAATGCCGTAGGTGTGGCCCGTGCCGAGCACCAGCTGCGCGTCTACACCCCCTACCCTGCACGGCTGAAAAGCCTGCACCAGGCGGGCCCTGTCAAGGCCGGCGACGTACTGGCCGTGCTTGAGGAGCCGGACCTGAACTCACGCATGCGCAGCAGTGAGGCCAGCGCCCGCAGCTATGAGGCACGCTTGTCGGGGCTGCTGGCCGACCCTGCGGGGCTGGCCGAGGATGCTGCCACCCAACAGCGCCTGATGGTGCAGAACGAGGAAGCACGCGCCGCGCGCAGCGAGATTGCCCGGCTCAACCTGCAGGCGCCATTCGCCGGTCACTGGCTGGACCTTGAACCCGACTGGCAGCCTGGCCAGTGGTTCAACCGCCAGCAACCGCTGGGGATCTTGATAGATCCCCGTCACTGGCAGATCGATGCCTACGTCGCCCAGGACCAGGTGCACCTCCTTGCCGTGGGCAACCCGGTGAAATTCTATCCCGAAGGCCAGGCCATCGCCCTGCGCGGCAAGGTGCTGGCGATTGGCAGCACACGCGCCGGGCATTTGGCCCACCGCATGCTCTCTTCACACTTTGGCGGCCCGGTGCAAACGAGCGGTGAAGCGCTTGTACCCAACCATGCACTTTTTCAAGTGCTGGTGGCCCTGGATGAACCGCTGGCCAGCGTGCGCGAAACCCGCGGCAAGCTGAAGATCGATGGGGAAAAGCGCAGCGTGCTGGGCGAACTGGGCAAATGGCTGTTGGGCGTTGGCCTGCGTGAGAGCGGTTTCTGAACATTGCCTTCCGGCGCCTGCTCCCCCGCCCTGAGAAAACCCGACTACGATTGCTAAAGCTTCGAATCTGGCGTCAAACTTCTGAGCAGGGATGGAAATGGACATCAAGAGCAGAGCCGGCTTTGCCACTGCCTCGCGCCCTCGGTCGCACACCGTTGCCCTTGAGCAACGCATTCTCTTCGATGGCGCTGCAGCCACCGCTGTCGATCAACAGCACCACAGCGATGCCAGTGCTGCCGAGAGCAAGGACACCAGCCACCCTGCGCCTACCGCCAGCGAAGCGCAGACCACTGCTGCAGCAACCACGCCACGCAACCTGGTAGTCATCGATGCGCGCGTGGAAAACCGCGACCAATTGGCTGCCAACCTGCCGGCCGGCACCACTGCGCTGGTGGTGGACCCTGGCCAGGATGCCATCGCTGCCATCAGCAATGCCTTGGCGCAACTGGGCAAGGTCGACGCCATTCAGGTGTTCTCCCATGGCGCTTCAGGCCAGTTCACCCTCGGCAACCAGGTGTTCACCAGCCAGACAGTCGAACAGTTGGGTGACCGCCTGAGTGCCTGGAGCAGTGAGTTGAACGCCGGTGCAGATATTCAGCTGTATGGGTGTGATGTGGGTAGCGGCAGCGCTGGCCAGGCGCTGGTCAACGAACTGGCACGCTGGACGGGTGCCGACGTTGGCGCATCGAGCAATGCGACCGGCAATTCGTTGGCCGGCGGCGACTGGCGCCTTGAGGTCAGCAATGGCGATGTCGACAAAGTCATCGCTCTGGCAGCTACCACCCTCGACAGCTTCCAGGGCCTGCTGGCCGATGCTAGCCCTACAGCCAGCCTGAATAGCGGTGGGGCCGAGGTGCAGTTGGGCGAACAGTTCACCTTCACCGTAAGCTTCAACAACCCCTCCACCCAGGAAGGCTACGCCCCATTCATCGACGTATTCCTGCCTGCCACCGGCCGCGACGGCGATGACGGTGCCACTTTCGTCTCCGCCACCTACCTGGGCCAGGCGGTCAACAGCTTCGTGATCACGTTCGATGCCAACGGCAATGCGACCCACCCCCTGGCCAAAGATGCCAGCGGCAACGCCTTGGTCATCAATGCCGCCAGCGTGGGCATGAAGCCCGGTGACCAGATGGTGGTACTGCAGTTGCCTTACGCCAGCGTCACCAACGGCCAGCCCAGCATCGACATCCAGATTACCGCGCAACTGAGCAACCTGGCCGACACCAGCTATTCCGACGGCACGCCAAACCTCACCATCAATACCCGTGCGGGCTTCGAATACGGCAACGATTCGCTGAACAACCCTGTGCAGGACCCAAGCCTGGTTGAGAGCGCGCTGCACAGTTTCATCGTCACGCCCACCCTGCTGAAAGTCTCGCAAACGTTGAACATGCCGGAGGGCGAAACGGTCACCGGGCCCAACTTCACCCGCACCCAGACCGTCACCGTCACCCCGGCCCCCGGGCAGACACTGAGCAATGTCACCATCACCCAGACCGTGCCCGACCAGGTACACGTCAGCGCCATCACGCCAGGGCCGGGCGGCACCCTGACGTCGATCACCTTGCATGACGGCACCGTGCTGACCAACCCGGCCCTCATCGCTCTGGCACTGGCGAACCCCAATGCTTTCGTGGCCAGCTATGACGTCCACTACGACACCCTCAGCGCCGCCAGCACCACGCAGGTCAGTTTCTATGTACCGGAAATCGACGCCAACGGCCGGCCCGTGATCGACCCGGCCACCGGTAACCCGGTGACGATCAACTTTGGCACCGCCAGCGTGACGGGTGACTGGAACCCGCTGGACCCGCGCGACCGCCCCACTGACCCGCAAGGCTACCCATTCAACGAAACAGGCAACGGTCAAGGCGCGACTTTCGTCGCCAAGTCGATAACCCTGCTCAAGCAGGTCAACCTGCAGAACGACGTCGGCACCACAGGCCTCACGCCCGGCGATACCTTGCGCTACACCCTGGGCGTGGCGATTTCCGACTTCTTTGCCTTCGGTGAAAACATCCTCGAACAAGGCCAGTTCACCCTGACCGACCTGCTCAGCGATGGCCAGACGTTCGACCCAAGCAACCCGCCGACCCTGGTCATCCAGCAGCAGGGCGGCACACAGAGCATTACCCTGATCTACACCCAGACAGTGAATGCCGACGGCAGCACCACGCTGGTCTTCGACATTGCCGAATCCATTCGCCAAGCGGTAGCCGGTCCCGGCGTTCCGGCGCTGTTCGGCGACCTCTACGACGACACTGTGCAGGAGGGCGCCACGCGCCTGAGCATCGTCTACGACGCCCTGATCGACGCCACCTACACCACCGACCACCCGCCCCACGACCAGCTCAACGAAGGCGACAGCGTCGGCAACAACGCCACAGTGGATGCCACCGTGCTGCGTGATGCGGTCAACATCGGGGGCACTCAGACCGACGGTTCCGCCACCACCAGCACCATCCAGTCCTCCACCGTCGATATCGAGCTTACCCAGGTCAACGGCGGCAACCCACCGAGCAACGGCGAACTGCGCCCGGGGGACGTGGTGACCTTCACCATCAACTACGACCTGCTGGTAGCCGACTACGAGAACTTCAAGCTCACGGCCTACCTGCCCTTGCCCCTGCTCAACGCGGCCGGCATCAGCTGGAGCTTTGGCACAGGCGTTGGCCAATGGACGTTCGGTAGCGGTAATACCATTCTCGACGTGCCAGACAGCGTCACCACCGGCCCCGGCAACGCGATCGTCTTCGACTTCGGCAACTACGTGTCCGGGGGGCTAGACGGCGGCACGGTGCAAGTGCGTTTCACCATGGTCGTGGGCGATCAGCCCTATGCCGACCAGCGTGCACTGGACGTGCTGGCGCAATCGAGCCAGACCACCACCGTCGACAAGACTGTGCTCACGTCGTCGGATGTGGCGGTGATCGCGTCGGTCGCCGAACCGGTGCTGGACATCAA
>NZ_MOMO01000038.1:0-5721 GCF_009933855.1 Pseudomonas sp. SG-MS2
GCGCAACACCGTGTACCAGAATCCCGCCACCACCCCAATCCAAAGTCACGTGGACATGGACACGCTGAAACCCCCTAATTTTGGGGGTTTTACCAAACCACGTTCTGTCCATATGGACAGATAGAAAAGTGGACATCATGAGGGGTGGCCCCAACCTCCATGAAATTATTGACCGCCCCCACTCCCTAGCCGAAGAAAGACATTCAGCCCTCGATGACCGGCGCGAGTCTTCGTAAGCCCACCGATTTTTCCCTCAATTGACATATTTAATCTGCCCACGAGCGAACCATCTCAGCACCTAATAAGTCAGCTAGCAGCTAGCCTGCGAATCCAAGAAAAACCACTGATCGCAACTGCAGTTACAAATCCAGCCAAGGCACCTACTACACCAAACAACCCGACTTTGACGACCGCCCCCCAGTTACCACTTTCTGCGACCACTGTCTCGACAGCATGTTCGAGCGGCACTATGCCCTCAGCCACGAATGTACCCCCGACCAAGAACATCGCAATCGTCCCGATCCAGGACAGGGCCTTCATTAAAACGGGCGCTGCCGACACCAACACCTGGCCGAACTTTCTGACCGCCCTACCCCACATTCCTTCAGCCTTCGATTTAACCAGCGCGAACCCGGCGTCATCGAGTCGAACAATGCCAGCAACCAGGCCATAGACCCCCACGGTCATCGCCAGCGCAATCACAATCAGGGTCAAGATTTGCTGATAAAGAGGCGCCTCAGCCACTACGTTCAAAGTGATAACGATGATCTCGGCACTCAAAATAAAGTCGGTCTTAATCGCACCCTTGATCTTCCGCCTCTCGTACTCGGCTAGTTCCTCTGTGCTTTTGGGGATCACCTTCTTTCCGTGCTCTTCCGCACCATGTCCTTCGCGAGAAAATTTGTCTTTGATCGCCTCGTAGCCCTCGTAGCAGAGGTATATACCACCAGCCATGAGGAGCCATTTAACGGCTGCGGGCAGCACCGCGCTGAGGATAAGGGCACAAGGAACTAAGATCGCCTTGTTCTTGAGTGAGCCTTTGAACACTGCCCAAACCACAGGAAGTTCGCGATCTGCTTTCATGCCTGTAACTTGTTCAGCGTTCACTGCCAAATCGTCACTCAGCACACTGGCGGATTTTTTTGCAGCGACCTTACTCATTAGAGAAATGTCATCTAGCAGGGCCGCGATATCATCCAACAACGCAAAAAAACTGCTGCCAGCCATATTCATTCTCCCTTAATAGTTTCTAGCAATCTCATGCCCGGAAGCGCCTGACTCACCAGGCTCCCTCTAGAGCAGCACTATGGCCGACAAGATGGCATACAGACCTGCTGCTGGCAAAACAGTTCTGCACAGCTTTCAAAGGTCTGCACCGCTGTTGGCGCCCCACCACAGTTGTCACAGCCAATCACACACATGACTGCCTAGCGCGCAAGGTGGTAGCCTGCCAACCAGAATCTAGGCTCAGGCGCCAACCAATGTTTTTGAAACGTATAGCTGACTGGCTCTTGCCTGTTAAAAGATCGCAGCGCGAGAAGGAGCAGGAGCGTGATTTTATTCAAGCAGTAAACCGCCTCGAGACGCTTTCGACGACTGAGCGTGGCGGAATGTCGATTGATGCTGAGGAGCTGCGCGACGCTATCATGGCCTCATACTACAAGCGTAGACGCCAAGACGAAGCACCAAACAAAGTGGCGAACGCCACATCAAAGCACACCGACACCATCCAATATATAAGTTGGCGTCGATTAGAAAACGGTTCATCCGTGCAGTACACCTGCCTGCAGTCGATCACAACTGGTGAGTATGCCGTAGCGTGCGAAAGTTTATTCAGCGGCGGAGAGAGCCTCCCGACCCGTCCAGATATAGATGCTAGTAAGCAGGTCGCAGCTTCATTAACGAGCGCCAATCTTCAATGGCACAAAAGCATTAAAGATGCGATGGATGCCTGGGATCGAGATCTTTAGTAAATCGCGATCTTTGACAGAGGTCAGCCAAGCAGAGGCATCAGTGCACCCAAAATCCCCAGCTTGGAGGATTGTCAACGATATCTATAGAGGTAGTTAGTTCGTACTCCATATCGGATAACACTCGCTCAAGGTGCGGGTGATCTCTGGACTCTCGCAGTGCTTGCACCAATTTGAGCAGTTCCCTTCCTTGGTCGACAGGCATCTTGATGTCGCAGTAAACAGTGTCATCTCTTTCATCAGCCATGCTTAATCTCCTGATCCGTCAATAGCCTGATCTTTGGATATGGCAGCTCGATGAGTATCGACAACCTGCATCTCTAGTGCCCACTCCTTCAAGAATTTCTTCCAGTCCGTTGCGTACATTCCGTCTACCAGTCGTGTCGAGCCGATGCTTGCTTGGAGAAAGCGCTCTCGCCATAGCTCTGGAATTTCATGCTCGACAACAATTTCTTTTCCAGAGGGATGGCGGCGGATCGGCACGAAGCGTGTAATTTCTTCCAGCGTCAATACAGGATTGAGAACAAGGTCTCCCCGCTCCTCAAGAGAAATTCTGTCGAGTAGCTCTATCAAAGAAGGCGCGTCAGGGTGACCTGGTGCTAATGAGGCTAGCGTCCATAGCGTCTTGCGCCTGGCTGCTTCTCTGATGCGGAGATTTTCGTGTCTCATGTTGTTGGTCTCCAAATGCTTGGCAAGACATATGAGGGGCATGTTGCGTGCCGCCAAGGCGGACGGCTGTCGTATACCGAGCCCCGCTATGCGTGTCTCGGCCCTCCGGGCGTCCATCCTCACGCCTGACGCGCTCCGCTTGCCGCGAGCGCTCATGCTCAACTTATCTCGTGGTCATTGTCGAAAAGCTTAGTATGCCATTTCAATTACTGGGCCACATTAATAGTCCGCACCCGACTATCGTCCAGGCAAACTCAACACCAACTAAGAGTATGCCAATCGCATACCCTTAAAGTGTGCTGGACAGCCTCTGCCATGAGCGTGATAGGCTTGCCCAATCGGTCAGCCTGGATCGAGCGGTCGGCACGCATAGATAACTCACAGGTTCATCACCCTACGCTTCGCAACTCATTCGACATATGTCGCTGCGGGCAGCCGACACCGCTCAATCATTGGAGGATGACCATGCGAATTTCCATTTTCCCGCAAGATGTAAAATCTGGCAAAGGTGTTCTGCGCCTAGCGAAGCTACTACAGCGTGATTGGCCCGGCGAGAATCGTATCGGACTTAGCGCTGCTCAAAATCTCATTAGCCGTTGCCTTGGCTATGCAGACTATCACGATGTCAGGATGAGTGCTGACAGCTCGAAGTTTGATACAGGCAGCTCGAAGATTGAGTTTGCGACGCCGGAGGAATTGAGGGCGCAGAGCTTTGAGGTCATCAAGGCTGAGATCGAGAAAGCTTGCCCCTCCCAAGAAGTAAACTTTGAAAAACTGCGTGAGCGGATTAGCACATGGCCTTTCATTGGCCTCAGAATTTTCCCAAAGTTTTTTCCTCACTCCAAATCTCCAGAATCTGAGAGGCTAATGCTAGAGACTTTGCGAATGACCGATTACTACCTGAATAACCGCCCCAGCGAAGTAAATGCCGGGCCCTTTAACGATAGGATAGAGACTATGTCAGGGCACAAATCGATAAATACAATTCAGTATTATGCTCCTACATTGATGGGTGCCTGTCGGCGCGATACCTCTGAACGAAAATTTGAGTTATTGAGTGGGTCTACTGAGTGCCTGAACTGCGGGCCAAGTATTATCAAAAATAGCAAACTTCCAGCCAAATGAAGGGCAGTCGCACGGGCCGAGCATCGTCTCGGCCCACTGGGCGCATGTACACACAGAATATTCTTTTCTCAGTAATCAAAGCAGTTGAGCGAGCTGGAGCTCTCCTCGCAGCTGAGTACGTCCGTCCTGGTGGGCCTAGAGGATTCGAGGACAAGGCGGAGGTTGACGTCGAAATTGAAGAGGTTCTGCGTGCTGAGCTCTTGCGCATCCATCCGTGCGATTTCTGGGGCGAGGAAACCGGGCATGTACTGACCGGTGATCCTTGCTGCTGGGTCGTAGATCCCAATGACGGCACCAGTGACTTTCTGAAGGGGCTCAAGGGCTCGGCAGTGTCTGTTGGACTGCTGCATGACAGTAAGCCAGTGCTGGGCGTGGTGCATGCTCCAGTCACTCCTGGGGGTGCGTCGGATTGCATCGCTTGGGCTGCTGGTATGGATCATTTGCTGAGAAACGGATCGCCCGTGTACTTGGATCTGACCAAGCAGCGGCTGTCCGAATCGAGCCTTGTAATGGTCAGCTCGGCGGCCGGCAAGAAGCCACAGGTAAACCGAGAGCTATGTGCACCTGGTGATTTTTACCCTATGCCGTCCATTGCTTACAGGTTGGCTAAGGTGGCGGCTGGGGACGGAGTCTGCGGTGTATCGCTGTATCCTGTTTCCGCTCACGACGTCGTAGCGGGTCATGCGTTGCTGATGGGCGTCAACGGTGTGCTGGTTGACGAGGATGGAAATCCAATCAGGTACCAAACAGAGGCCAAAATGCTTCAGGTCTCTCAACGATGCTTCGGTGGAGCGCCAAGGGTATGTGCTGATCTGGTTGCTCGGGATTGGAGCAAGGTCTTTGCAAAAGATGCCCGTTGATGAGCAACAGCGCAGTTAGCAGGATCTGAATATCCTTTAAACCTAGCCTTTCGGCTTTGTAGCGTGCCGCCTCTGGCGGATGGCTGTCGTGAACCGAGCCCCGCCAGGCGGGTCTCGGCCCTGCCGGGCTTCCATCCTCACGCCTGCGCGCTCCGCTTGCTAGGAAGGTGCCGAGGCCGCCATGCAGGAGAGTAACGAGTGCTGACCATTATTCCCATGAGCCAAGCTCGTAGGCGTCTCAGCCGCCTGGTAGCGCTAGTTGCCAAGGGACACACTTTTATCATAACAAAAAACGGCAAGCCGTTAGTGTTGCTGAAAGCGCCCGAACCACCCGATAAGCAGGAGCAGGAGCAGGAGCCAGGCGGCTTTGAGACATAGAGAATTAGCAAGTCCGGATGCGGCTGTAAATGTTTCCTGCAACCGCTGCGGCAAACCGCCCTCGAGCGGTTTTTTCATATCTACACTTTATTGTCTGCGTCATCTGGCGAGCGCTGCGTCTCGGCTATCCCACCCACGGGAAGCAGCCTTTCACCACCCCCATCTGATGCCAGGTGCTGATGTCATCGGAAGTCATCGCCTCAATATATCTGAAGCCTTTATCTTTCAAACGGTCAACGTATTGATCCCTGCACCGCAGGCGAACACTTTCTTTACCTAGGCTCTCAAAGTGATCGAAAGCACGACCTAGCAGAGTTCCAATAGAGCTAACCTCACTACCAGGATCATCAACCGCAACTGCTCTGATGTGAGCATATCGTGCGCCTGGCCCTTGGTTGCATTGATCCTTGAAGCCCTCTTCCGTAATGAAATCGTCATCCGAATGGCCAAAATGAACAAAACCGACCAAATCCCCATCCTTTTCGAGGACGAGGAAATTCTCAGGTCGCTGTTGAATCCACTCTTCAAAATCGTCCAGAGTCGCCGCCCCATCACCCAACCAAGAGCGATGCTCAATGCGATGGCAAAGGAGCGCGTCGCTAGGTGTGATGATGCGGATTTC
The DNA here is from genome assembly GCF_009933855.1 of Pseudomonas sp. SG-MS2. Taxonomy (NCBI): domain Bacteria; kingdom Pseudomonadati; phylum Pseudomonadota; class Gammaproteobacteria; order Pseudomonadales; family Pseudomonadaceae; genus Pseudomonas; species Pseudomonas sp. SG-MS2. Next base: position 5,625 of record NZ_MOMO01000038.1, read on the forward strand.
ATAATCGGACATGACAAAGCCTTGCTGAGGATCGAAGGCGTAATGGTAAATCGCCAGCTCTCTCAGTGCATCAACTGAAAAAATCGGCCAAGCATCC
>NZ_MOMO01000039.1:0-562 GCF_009933855.1 Pseudomonas sp. SG-MS2
GGATCTGCACCATGAAGAAAATCGTACCCGACCCACCCCGCTCCAAACTCCTCACCAACCCTTACTTCTCCATCCACAGCGACATGCCCCCACCAGACGCCCTGGCCCACGCCAGCGAACTGCTGCGCGGCGTCGCCGAAACCATCGACGAACACTGCCGCACCCACGCCGGCGAACCGGGCCTGAGCATGCTCAGCAACGCCGAGCATGCCTGCGAGACGTCCAGAGCCCTGATCGAGCATGCCTTGACTGGCCTCTACAACGCGCAAAGGCAGAGGTGATTCAATGAATGACGCGTTGAAAAACCTCACCACAGCCGGCAGTGAAACCTTCGACCTGTTTCGCCTGCAACCGGGCGTGCCTTTCGAGCACGCCTTCAGCCAGCTATCAGTACTGCTCGGTTGCATCCGCCACCTCACCACCGAAGCCGAAATGGAACACGACCGCCAGGCCGGCAGCGCGGCGCGCATCCTGAGCGAGATGGCCAAGGCGCTGATCGACGACATCGAGCTTGGGCTGAACAAATCCCACTGATGCCACCCGGGCCGCGCTGCGGCCCAAT
>NZ_MOMO01000040.1:0-3361 GCF_009933855.1 Pseudomonas sp. SG-MS2
TGGCAACCAATCGGCTCAACATTATCAACTGACTGTTGCACTTGGAACCTGAGGCCGCCATGTCGACGAAAAAAAAATGATTGGGTAGATGAGAGGACCACTGCAGCAGACTCCAATCGAGCCTCTGCAATTTCAATAGATTCAGATATAGAGTTCCCTTGCCCCACACACTGAACAATCAGCGCTTGAAGCCAACTTTCGACACCATTTTGATCCGCCTTAACATAAATTACACTTTGAGCGCACAACTTGTAGCGCAGACGGCTAATGTAAGCAAATTCAGCCGCAGCACTTTGCCCATATAAAATCACGAGCTTTGCAGCTCCAATCGCATCCAGCATTTTAGAAGAGTTAACAACAATGATATCAGCAACATTGGCATTATGGACCCACTCAATGTACCCCGAGACACTACTGATAAACGCTGAGGACAATTGGATGGGGCTAGTTATTACCCCCAACCCTTGCCGCAAACTCGACTCTGGGAAACGTGGTCTAGCATTTTCTTTCCACTCAGGAAATACACGCCCCGCGCCGACCCGCCGGGATAGTTCTAATGCTATTTCTGCTATTGTGTGGACGGTGCCAGGCCACTCCCAAACTGATCGGAGTAGCTTTATTTTCGGGCAGCGATGCTTGTATAGTGCATCAAAAGCCTGACCAAGCTTAAACGCCCGAAGCGGATCCACCCATTGATCCGCATCCATCACGCTTGAATCCCCTCCCCACCTAGCAGGCTGATATCTCGGCACAGCCGCTTCCAAGCATTCCATTGTTTTGGAGGGGTCGTCCCACCAAGACCAGTCACCACTTTCTAGCAATATGCCTAGCGCAGCCCTAACTGATGGCCCCAAACTATCGCCATTGTCACCCAACCACTGGACGTCTCTTTTTTTTCTATCCATTTTCCAATCACTGCCGCCCGTTTTTTCGTCCTGAATAAGCTGTATAGAACGTATGAAAATATCTTATGTCTGAAGAACGCGCAAAATACTGGCGCCACCCTAAGTGAAACTGATTACAGCACTGAACAGCGAATTAGCTCGTACGCATGTGGACGAGCACCCCAAATATTTTTACAGCCTCAAAATATAGCGCAGGATGGCGGCAAAGCGCCATCATTCCAATGCTATATTTTTCAACTCCGGGGTTTCTGGGTCACTCCTCAGGCCTCCAGCACAATCTGAAATCGCAGGTCTGCGAACTGAATCACACACATCCAGTTGACTGAATTCAAGTATTCCCGAAGGCTAACAATCGAAATGCATTAATAGTCTCTAGGTTCGTAGAAAACATCGAGAACCTGTTCATGATCGGATGCGGCTACTTGCGGACGGTCTCACCAAGGGCGGGACGGGTGGTATCTTCTTCTGTCGAACTGGTACCTACCACTAATCTGAGGGGGCGCTCGGTGTCATACCTGAAATTTACTCATAAGCTACGACACCCAAAAACTTCCCGATTTGATTCCACCAGACGCCGTAACCAGCTGATTTGTTTGTAGCGACCCTTTGAGGTACGCCAAAAAATCCACCGAATTCCAGCCCCGCGAATCCCCTGCCCTCACAGCAAGAAACCGTTCGTCTGGTGCCGCACCATTCGCAGTATCAAAAAAGGCTCACCGTAAGGTGGGCCTTTTTTGTTTTCGCAGTCCAGAACGGGTCTGCCCCGACAAGGTCAGGCAACCTTCCGCCCCAACGTTTCCCAGCCCAAACAGGCCAACGCCAATGTACGCGGCACAGCTTCTCGACCACTGCTATATCGGCTGATGCTACGTGCGCTAACGCCCAGTGCTTCGGCAGCTTGGTCGAGCGTCATCCGATGCCGCAGGCGCCAGCGGATGAAAATCCGCGTGTTGTCATCCGGCGCTGTCTGGGCAAGGGCGTCCAGCAACAGGGTGTCTGCCCCGATTTGAATATCCAGCGCAGGCCATTCCACTGACCAGCCCCCGTCACCCAATACAGCACCTTGGAACGCCTCAAGCTTGGCAAGAGGTGCCAAGCCTGGATACGCGGCAAGCGCGTCACTCATATCCAAGTCGAATCGCTGGCCATTGGTAAAAGTCAGCTCCAGCCGTGCGCCGGGCCGTGCTTGAACAGCCCGCAGGCGCGGACGTTTCATCGATGCCATTTCATCCACTCCTTCAAAAGATCGGCCTGGGCCTAGCCGGCGATAGGTGGTCGATACCTTGAACAGGTGCGACGAGGCGCTGCGCCCGTCACTCTCAACCCAGAGTCCATTTAATTCCAGGAATCGTGCACAAAGCCACACCCCAGCCCGTCATCAGGTAACAGTGTTTTACCAATTGCCATGGTTTTCCGCGCGCCCAGTTTCCCTATCCTTGCCCCGGTCATCCTGCCTGCGATGGACCCATGAAACACTCTCTACCCAGCCGTTACGCCTGCCTGGCCATCTGCCTGATTTTCACCTGCGCCAGCCTTCCCCTGCTTGCCACGCTCACTTGGCTCTGGCCGCTGACGGTGATCACCGCCCTGCTCAGCCTGGTTGGCCTGAACGACCTGCGCCAGAGCCATCACGCAGTACGGCGCAACTACCCGATCCTGGGCAACATCCGCTACCTGATCGAAACCATCCGCCCAGAGATCCGCCAGTACCTGATAGAAGGCGACGACGACAAGCTGCCCTTCTCCCGTTCGCAACGATCGCTGGTCTACGCCCGGGCCAAGAATGAAAGCGCCGAGAAAGCCTTCGGCACTCTCAACGATGCCTACAAACCCGGCTTCGAATTCATCAGCCATTCGATGGTGCCGGTGGCAACCCCGGACCCTGCCTCGTTCCGTATCGCCATTGGCGGGCCGCAGTGCCGGGTGCCCTACTCGGCGTCGATCTTCAATATTTCGGCCATGAGCTTTGGCGCACTCAGCGCCAACGCCATCGCGGCGCTGAACCGGGGCGCGCGCATGGGCCGCTTTGCCCATGACACCGGTGAAGGCAGCATCAGCCCTTACCACCGTGAGCATGGCGGCGATCTGATTTGGGAAATTGGCAGTGGTTACTTCGGCTGCCGTACCGAGCAAGGCCGCTTCGACCCGCAGCGCTTCGCCGCCCAGGCCTGTGACCCGCAGGTGAAGATGATCGAGATCAAGCTCAGCCAGGGCGCCAAACCTGGCCACGGCGGCATTCTGCCAGGGCACAAGGTCAGCGCTGAAATCGCCGCCACTCGTGGCGTGCGTGTGGGCGAGGACTGCATCTCACCGGCCGCGCACAGTGCCTTTCGCACGCCGCTGGAGCTGCTGCACTTCGTCGCTCAACTGCGTGAGCTGTCCGGTGGCAAACCCGTGGGCTTCAAGTTCTGCCTGGGCCACCCGTGGGAATTCATGGGCATCGCCAAGGCCATGCT
>NZ_MOMO01000041.1:0-691 GCF_009933855.1 Pseudomonas sp. SG-MS2
CCAAGCGCCTGGCGCAACGCGCGGTCATCCTCGACCAGCAGCACCTTGATGAGCATCATGCGACCTCCGCAGGCTGCCCGCCGATCAACGGCAACTCCACCCTGACGCAGGTGCCACGCCCTACCCTGGAGCGCAGCTGCAACTTGCCGTGGTGCGCCCGCACGACGGCCATGACCACCGCCAAGCCGAGCCCGGTGCCGGTAGCTTTGGTGGTCAGGAACGGCTCACCCAGCCGACCCAACAGGTCGGCATCGATGCCGCTGCCGGCATCGCTGACGCACAGGTGCAGGGTGTGCGCGCGCCGATACAAGTGCACTTTGAGACGCGCAGCGCCTACGCTTGCCTGCAGGGCATTCTCGATCAGGTTGAGCATGGCACCGACCAGGGTGTCGCGATTGCACAGCAACTCACCCAGGTGGCTGTCGCACTGCCAACGCACGGCATGGCCCTGGACATGAGGCTGGGCAGCCTGCTGCAAGGCTTGGAACAGGCCCTTTGGGCTCAACCGGTCACCCAGTGGCAGCTCGCCGCGGGCGAACACCAGCATGTCGCGCACCTGGTGCTCCAATTCGTGCAGACGTTCCTTGAGGCTGCCGGCGAAACGCCGGCGGGTCTCTGGCGCAAGCTCACGCTCGTCTTGCGCCAGGTGGCTGGCATAGAGCATGGCTGCCGACAGCGGCGTGCGTATCTG
>NZ_MOMO01000042.1:0-6454 GCF_009933855.1 Pseudomonas sp. SG-MS2
GTCACGTACACAGCGCCATGAACCGCGCCGCCGCCCGCGAGGGCGTGGCCGCATGCGGCAGCAGAATGGAAAAGTGCCTGACCAACGGCTGCGGGGCGATGTGCAATCGCTGCAGTGCGCCCCCTTCATGCCTGATCGACATCGCCGAAACGAAGCCGATGCCCATCCCCGCCCGCACCGCCTCCTTCACCCCTTCGACCCCGGCAATTTCCAAGGCTACGCGCATGGCCACGCCACTGCGCGCAAATGCCCGTTCAACGACCTGCCGAACCCCGGAGCCGCTTTCACGCAGCACCAAGGGGTAGCTGCCCAAGGCTTCCAGCGTCTGACCCGCCTGATTGGCCAACGGGTGAGCGCTTGGCACGATGGCGACGATTTCGTCCTCACGCCACGGCGTGACACCCGTGCCCAGCGGTAATTCCTGCCCGGGCGGGCCTTCGATCAGGGCGATGTCCACACTGCCCAACGCCGAGACGATCTCTGCGGTATTGCCGTGCAAGGTGCTCACCTGCACCTCGGGGTATTGCGCATGGAAGTCGGCGATCAGGTAAGGCAGCAGGTAGCTGGCGGGCGTAGTGCTGGCACCGATGCGCAAGGTGCCGCGCTCCAGCCCGCGCATGGCGTCGCGCAGTGCCTGGGCCTGGCGAAAGGTTTCGCGCAGGCGTTCGGCATGGGCCAGCAGCTGCTCGCCGGCCGCAGTAAGCCGCACGCCGCGGCCGGCGCGCTGGTACAGGGGCTCGCCGAATGCGTCCTGCAGCAGCTTGAGCTGGCCGGAGACAGCCGGCTGCGAGAGATGCAAGGCCAACGCTGCATGGCTGATGTTGCCATGCTCGGCAACGGTGGCAAACGTTATCAGTTGTTCCGGGGTCATGAATGCAAAATATCAGCTAAGCGGATATTTGCCATCCTGAATTACGATTTTTTATAAGCTTATAACCAAATTAAAGTAGGCCCTGTCGAATCACTGTCCGGAGGACTCACATGGCCACGGTACCGTCCAACCCTGCCTTTGCCCCTACCCTTTCTACCCGAGGGCGGCTCAACGGCATCCTGTTCGTCGCATTGTTCGCGTTCGCCGTCACCCAACTGGCGGCCGTGCCCGTTATCGCCAACCTGGGCATCAGCCCGCTCATCGTCGGCATCGTCGCCGGAGCCCTTTACGGCAACGCCCTGCGTGATGGCGTGCCAGCCAGTTGGGCGGCGGGCATCAATTTCTCTGCCCGCGGGCTACTGCGCATCGCGGTGGCCTTCTTCGGCCTGCGTGTCAGCCTGCAGGAAATCGCCGAAGTCGGCTGGTCAGGCCTTGCGGTCTCGCTGCTGGTGGTGGTCAGCACCCTGCTGATCGGCCTGTGGTGCGGCATGAAGCTGCTCAAACTGGACCGCGACACCGCCTTGTTGACCGCCGCCGGCAGCGCCATTTGCGGCGCCGCAGCAGTGCTGGCCTTCGAATCGGCGCTGCGCAGCGCACCGCACAAGAGTGCCATGGCAGTGGGCAGCGTGGTGCTGTTCGGCACCCTGTCGATGTTCCTGTACCCGCTACTGATCAACAGCGGCTGGCTGCACCTCGATACCCTGGGTGCCGGCCTGTTCCTGGGCGGCACCGTTCATGAGGTTGCCCAGGTGGTGGGCGCGGCAAGCAATGTCAGCCCCGAGGCCACGCACATCGCCACCATCGTCAAGATGACCCGGGTGATGCTGTTGGTGCCGGTACTGCTGGTGGTGGGTGTCTGGATCAGCCGTACCCGGCTGCCGGGTCAGGCACAAGGCAACGGCCGCATCGCCATGCCCTGGTTCGCCTTTGGCTTCCTCGCGCTGGTATTGGTGAACTCGCTGCAGGTATTGCCAGGCAGCGTGACCCAAGCGGTCAACAGCCTGGACACCTTCGCCCTGACCATGGCCATGACCGCACTGGGCATGGAGACACGCTTGAGCCAGATCCGCCAGGCCGGCCCGCGGGCGCTGGTGACCGGGGCGATTCTCAACCTGTGGCTGCTCGGTGGCGGGCTGGCGCTTACGCTGGGTGTGCAAAAGCTCTTCGCATGACTTATGGTGTTGTCAAAGAAGGATGTTTTACCTGCACAGGAAAGACTTAGATGCCCCAACGCCATGTCATCAATGCATCCGTCAGCCCCAAAGGCAGCCTGGAGACGCTGTCGCAACGTGAAGTCCAGCAACTGAGTGAAGCCGGCACCGGTAGCCTCTACACCCTGTTCCGCCAGTGCGCCCTGGCCATCCTCAACACCGGCGCCCATGTCGACAATGCCAAGACCATCCTTGAGGCCTACAAGGACTTCGAGGTACGCATCCACCAGCAAGACCGCGGCGTGCGCCTGGAGCTGCTCAATGCACCCGCCGATGCCTTCGTCGATGGCGAAATGATCGCCAGCACCCGCGAGATGCTGTTCAGCGCCCTGCGCGATATCGTCTATACCGAAAGCGAGCTGGCCAGCCAGCGCATCGACCTGGAAAGCTCCCAGGGCATCACCGACTACGTCTTCCACCTGCTGCGCAACGCACGCACCCTGCGCCCGGGCGTGGAGCCGAAAATGGTGGTGTGCTGGGGCGGCCATTCGATCAGCAGCGAGGAGTACCAGTACACCAAGAAGGTTGGCCACGAACTGGGCCTGCGCAAGCTGGACATCTGCACCGGGTGCGGCCCGGGCGTGATGAAGGGGCCGATGAAAGGCGCCACCATCGCCCATGCCAAGCAACGCATGCACGGCAGCCGTTACCTGGGCTTGACCGAACCGGGCATCATTGCCGCCGAGGCGCCCAACCCGATCGTCAACGAACTGGTGATCCTGCCGGACATCGAGAAGCGTCTGGAAGCCTTCGTACGTGTCGGGCACGGCATCATCATCTTCCCAGGTGGCGCCGGTACTGCCGAGGAGTTCCTCTACCTGCTGGGCATCCTGATGCACCCGGACAACCAGGACCTGCCCTTCCCGGTGGTGCTGACCGGGCCGCGCAGCGCCGAGCCGTTCCTGCTGCAGCTACATGCCTTCGTTGGCGCCACCCTGGGTGAGGCAGCCCAGCGCCACTACCAGATCATCATCGATGACCCGGCCGAGGTCGCGCGGCAGATGGTCGAAGGCCTCAAGGAGGTCAAGCAGTTCCGCCGTGAGCGCAACGACGCGTTCCACTTCAACTGGCTGCTGAAGATCGACGGCGGCTTCCAGCACCCGTTCGACCCGACCCACGCCAACATGGCGGAACTTGCCCTGCGCCGCGACCTGCCGCCGCATGAACTGGCCGCTAACCTGCGCCGGGCGTTCTCCGGCATCGTTGCCGGTAACGTCAAGGACAAGGGCATCCGCCTGATCGAGGAGCACGGGCCCTATCAGATCCGCGGGGAAAGTGCGGTACTGGAGCCGCTGGGGCGCCTGTTGCAGGCGTTTGTCGACCAGCACCGGATGAAGCTGCCCGGTGGCGCGGAGTATGTGCCTTGCTATCAGGTTGTCACCTGAAGACAACGGGGCCGCACTGCGGCCCATCGCCGGCAAGCCGGCTCCCACTGGGTTTGCGCTGAGCTTTAGAGCAGCGGGGTACCTGTGAGGGCCGGTTGAAAGGCTACCTGACAGTGTTCATCTCGCTGCGGTCAACCAGGCGAATGCTGTTACGCCCGCCACGCTTGGACTGATACAGCGCCACATCACCCTGCTCGATCAACGCCGCCAGGCTCGCCGGCGGATGGTCGAACAGGTTGGCGCCAATACTCAGGGTCACGGCCTGCGGGGTCGGCATTGCCTGCTCGGCAAATTGCTGGAACTGGCTACGCAAAACGCCACCCAGCTCCACCACCCGCTCACTGCTGGCATCGCTGAGCAGGATGACGAACTCATCCCCGCCCAGCCGCGCCGCCAATGACCGCTCCGGCAACACCGCACGGATCATCTCGCTGAGCGTGACCAACAGCCGGTCGCCAGCCGCGTGGCCATGCAGGTCATTGACCAGCTTGAAATTGTCGATGTCTATCAGCAGCAGCGCCCCAGGCCGGGCCGGGCTCACGTCCTTGAACAGGTGCGTGGCGCGGACTTCCAGCGCCCGGCGGTTGTACAACGCCGTCAACGGATCGCGGGCAGCCAGCCGGGCGATCCGCTCTTCACGCCGATAACGCACAGTACCGGTCATCGACAGGGCGATCAGCATGATCGCCATGGCCCCCTCGACCAGCGACACCTGAATGATCAGGCCACCGAAGGTTGCCAGGTCGATCAGCGTGCCAGGCGTCACCGCGATGACCGCCTTGACCACATAGAACAGGCCATGGATGAGCAGCACATAACGCAACTGCACCGCCCCCACGCTCAACGACTTGCCGTGCGGGCGCAACAGCAGGCTGGCCTTGAGCGTGAGCAGCGCCACCAGCAGCGAGTTGACCATCAGCATGACCTTCGACCACTGAGGCCCCACGGGCAGCAGCAGCAAGGCAAACCAGGCGACGACGATCAGCAGCCAGCCCCATGACAGGCGGGCCTGGGTAAAGCGCAGCACCCCCAGCAGGAAGAACGCATGCGCCACCACCAGCAAACCGTTGGCGAACCAGATACCGATCAACAGCAAGCCGATCCCGCGCAGCAGGGCCAGGGTGGAGCCGATGGTGATGGTAGCGAAACCCGCGCTCCAGAACAGCAGCGAGGGTTCGCGGACGCTGCGCCACTCGATCGCCAGGTACAAGGCTGCGGCGGCAGCCAGGGCGATGGTGATGGTCAGCATCGTGGGTGGATCAAGCGCCATGAAAGTGTTGGCCTGTCTGGGTAACGTGGAAAACGGCTGATTGTATTCGTTTGCCATGACTTTTCAGAGAGGTAAAAACGGCTCACAACACCCGCTTGATCAACGGCTCCAGCCGGCTGAAACGCAAGCGGCGCAAGAACCTGCGCACTTCTTTGGGGTGCTCTGCCTTGACGCCCAGTTCTTGCGCCGAGCCGATCTTCGGTGCAAACCGGCGAATGCCCTCCAGTTCCACTTCCCGCGGCACCGTCCATTCGCCCTGCGGGTCGTCGATCAGCAGCCCGTTCTCCAAGTCCAGGTTGAACCCGCGCGGGTTGAGGTTGTTGCCTGTCAGCAACGAGTAACGCTGGTCGACCCAGACGCCTTTGGCATGAAAGGTATGCCCAGGGTCGTTCCAGATCCGAACCACCAGTTGGCCGCTGACGATGCTGGCATGGCGGCGCCGGGCAAAGGCGCGCAGGTTGTCTTCATACAGATAGGGCAACGCGCCACTGGCGCTGAACGGCTCGCCGGGTGCGATATAAAAATCATTGGCCGTAAGGTGGCCGACAATCAGTTCCACCCGCACGCCGCGATCCAGGGCGTGGTCGATCTCGCGCATCACCACCCGGGGCGGGTTGAAATAAGGCGTGCTGATGATGATCTGTGACCGCGCCGCAGCCAGCAGCGCGCACACCGCGCGGTTAAGCGGGTTGCCACGGCCAACGCCGAGCAATGGCACCACCCGCAGGCCCTGCCCTGCAACGGCAGCCGGTGCGTCATACGCCATGCGCCGCAGCCGTGCACGCAAGCGGCGAATATCGCCGCGCAGGCTACGGTTGGCCGGTGGCGCCGGCAGGTCCAGGCGCGGTGTTGCAGTGTGGTGCAACAGCCGCCGTACCAGGCCGACCATGGCATCGGCCAGCGCAGGCGACTGGAACAGGTGGTAACGGTCCAGGCGGTAACGGTCGAAACGGTGCAGGTAGACGTTGTTCAAACTGGCGCCGGTATAGATCACACAGTCATCGATCACGCTGCCCTTGAGGTGCAGCACGCCGAACAACTCACGGGTTTGCACCGGTACGCCATGGATCACCACGTCCAACCCACGCAGCTCCCGCTGGGCCTGGTACCAGGCGGCATTGCCCGGCTGGCGCCCGGCGCCCAACAGGCCACGGCGGGCGCGGAACCAGTCGACCACGATGACGATCTCCAGGCCCGGCCGCGCCGCCTTGGCCTGGTACAGGGCATCCAGCACTTCCTGCCCGGCCTCGTCCTCCTGCAAGTACAAGGCGACGATGACAATGCGCCGGGTCGCAGCGCCGATGCGCTCGAGCAAGCAGGCGCGATAGGCCGCAGCATCGGGCAACACCTGGATGGCCTGCGGCGCGATGGCGAAACCTGGCAGCGCCGCCAGCATGGATTCGGGGTTCAAATAGCTTCACCTTCTGTCTGCATTCAGGTCCATTCCTGGCCATCACGCCGGGGTGTAAGATCGACCGGGCAACGACCCATAACAACAAGAAACATGCGAGGCCTGTTTTCCACTGCCCCCGACGAATCACGCCTCAGCTTGCACAGGAAGATCGCAATGGTCCACCCCGTTTCTGCAATCGTCTCGCCTTGCCCAGCCAAGACCTTTGGTTTTCTGGTGCTGCCCAACTTCACCACCATCGGCCTGGCGTCGGCGGTGGAAACCCTGCGCATGGCCAACCTGGCCGCCCGCCGCCCCCTCTACCGC
>NZ_MOMO01000043.1:0-15654 GCF_009933855.1 Pseudomonas sp. SG-MS2
CCATCCTACCTGCTGCTCAAGGACATGCTGCGCGCCGCAGGCCTGCCAGATGCCCCGCAGATCATCGGCGAGCCGGTGCGCTGGCCGCTGCTGGTGCGTGGCAACATGGACCAGGGGCCGGATGCCGCGCGTGATTTCGTCCAGGGTTTCATCCAGGCGCGCCTTGAAGAAGCCCCTTGTACCTGCCTTTGGCTGATCGGCATGCCGGCCTTGCGCTTTGCCGCCAATACCGACGCCCAGGCCTATTACCAAGCACTCAAGCTCGACGGTCTGGGCGATGCCTGGGCCTTGCCGGGCCTTGAACTGTTGATGGACGAGCCGCAGCGCAAGGCGGACGTCTGGAAAGCGATGCGCCAGCTGATGGCGCGCTGGAAGAGCGTTGAATGAGTGAATCGATCAGTTTCCGCCCCATGACCGAGGCGGATCTGGATGCCGTGCTTAAGATCGAATATGCCGCGTTCAGCCATCCCTGGACCCGCGGGATTTTCCAGGATGCGCTCAAGTCCTACGAAGTGTGGTTGATGTTCGATGGTCAGCAGCAGGTCGGCCATGGTGTGATCAACGTGATCATCGACGAAGCGCACCTGCTGAACATTACCGTCAAGCCGGAGAACCAGGGGCGTGGCCTGGGTTTGCGCTTGCTCGAGCACCTGATGGCTCGGGCCTATCAGCTCAATGGGCGCGAGTGTTTCCTGGAGGTGCGGGCCAGCAACCAGTCGGCCTATCGCTTGTATGAGCGGTACGGCTTCAACGAGATCGGCCGTCGGCGTGATTACTACCCGGTGGCTGGCGGGCGCGAGGATGCGCTGGTGATGGCTTGTACGTTGCTCGAAGACTGACTTTCAATCCTTCCTGCTCTGTTGCCAGTAATTTGTGCATGCTTAACTCCTTGTAATGGCCGCCCCGATGGGCGGCCGTGCTCATGCTGGGGCAGAGGGAGCGGGGATGAGAAGGACGAAATGGCTGCTGATGGCCGCAAGCGTGATGCTGGGTGGCGTGGCTCAGGCCGATGAGCGTGACCTGTGGATGTTCGCGCAATGGGCCGGGGATCATCACACCCGCCCTTTTCGGGAGATGCTGGTGGACGCCCGCCTGTATGGCGTGGTGCCGATTCATCAATTGCTGCGCTCGGCGTCGGACTGGCGGCTGTGCAAGGCTTCACCGTTTGCCGTGCCGCCGCCTGGCAACTGGCCGGCGGTGCGCTCTACGCTGGCGCTGATCAATACGCTGGAAAAGCAAGGCATCCTGCGCCAGTTCGAAGTGGTCTCCGCCTACCGTGACCCCGCCTTGAACAGGTGCGCAGGTGGGGCCGCGGGCAGTGCCCATACCCGTGCCTTCGCAGTCGATATCCTCCTGCCGGCCTGGGCCGACCCCAACCCGTTGTGCCGCTTCTGGCAGCAGCATGGCCAGGCCTGGGGCATGGGGCTGGGGCGCTACCCGACAGGCCGCATCCATATCGATACCGCGGGTTATCGCACCTGGGGCGGTGATGGCAGTGCGGCGTCGTCGTTCTGCAGCAAGCCCAGGTGAGCGAGGCAGGCCTGGCTTTCTCCCACTACCCAATCGGCAAAGCATTGGCGCTTGCCGCCGTCATCCAGCGGTTGCGGGCTTAGCAGGTGATAGGCGGATCCATCGCGCAGAAAGCCGAATGGCGCCTGCAACTGCCCGCTGTCGAGTTCGTCGCGCACCATCAGCGCCGAGGCGATCGCCAGGCCCAGGCCGGCACTGGCGGCCTGCAGTGACAGGTAGAAGTGTTCGTAGTCGCTGCGTTGGCAGTGTCGCGCTTGCTGGCCACTCAGGCGCAGCCACGCGGGCCAGGCACTGGGGCGAGTGTTGCTGTGCAACTGGCGTTGGCCATCGAGTGCGGTGCCGCCATCGCGGTTGACCGGGCCGATCCATTCGTCGCAGACCTTCAGCGCGTGCAGGGTGGGCGGCCAATGGAAGTCATCACGTCGCAGTGCCAGGTCAACGCCGCTGCGGGCAAAGTCCAGCGGCCCACCGGCGGCCACCAGGTGCAGTTGCAGGTCCGGGTGGGCGGCATGAAAGCGGGGCAGGCGGGGGATCAGCCAGCGCATGGCGATGGTCGGCTCGCAAGAAAGGACCAGCACATTGTCCGGTTCCTGCTGCTGCAGGCGCTGCACTGCGCTTTCGAGTTGCTCGAAGATGGCCTGGGTGGTGCCGTGCAGTGCGCGACCGGCCGGAGTCAGGAAGATTGCCCGGTTACGGCGCTCGAACAGCTCGACACCTAGGCTTTCCTCAAGCAGGCGAACCTGGCGGCTGACGGCGCCATGGGTGACGTGCAGGCGTTCGGCGGCCCGCACGAAGCTTTCGGTTTCGGCGGCGATGTCGAAGTAACGCAAGGCAGTGAGTGGGGGAAGTTTCATGGGCTTGAAGTTGCCAGCGACGGCACGGCACCTGTGTGAGAAAAACTAGCGGATTCGCGTAACTATAAATCGATTTTCCCAGCTCACTGCTATTTCGATAATGGCGACATCTGTGCATTTTCATCGCCTATCGAGGACTTCCTTCGTGACTGAGCTTTTCGCTATCGCCCTTTTCACCCTGCTGGCCGTCTTCAGCCCTGGCGCGGATTTCGCCATGGTCACCCGCAGCAGTTATGCACAGGGCCGCAAGGCCGGCCTGGCGGCGGCTGTGGGTATAGCCCTCGGCGTTCAGGTGCATGTGCTGTACACGGTGTTGGGCATTGCCGTGGTCATCAGTCAGAGCCCTGCGCTGTTCCTGGCCATGAAAATGCTGGGCGCGGGATACCTGATCTATCTGGGATATCAGTCGCTGACCAGCACCACCCGCATCAGTCTTGATGGCCAGGAATCGGCTGTGGGGCTGCTGGCTGCCTTGCGCACGGGCTTCCTGACCAACGCCCTCAACCCCAAAACCATGCTGTTCGTGATCAGTGCCTACACCCAGGTCGTGCAGCCAGGTAGCCCGTTGGCGCTGGACTTCGCTTATGGTGCGTTCATGTCGCTGGCCCACTGGGCGTGGTTTAGTCTGGTGGCGGTGTTTTTTTCCTGCGCCGGGTTGCGCAAGGTAATGATCGAGCGCCAGCGGCTGGTCGACCGCCTGATTGGTGTAGCGCTGATAGGGCTTGGCTTGGCAGTGGCGGTGTCGGGGGTGCGCTGAAAGCGATAGAGAAGGGTGCAAACTTTTTTGCAGGCAAAAGAAAAGGGCCTACCTTGCGGTAAGCCCTTTTCAAGTTTGGTGGCTACACAGGGACTTGAACCCCGGACCCCAGCATTATGAATGCTATGCTCTAACCAACTGAGCTATGTAGCCGATGGCGCGCATTATTCCCTTGTGATGCCCCTGTGTCAACACTCATTTCAAAAAAAATTTGCACGCTTTCAAAAACTTAGCCGCCCAGCCTGTTTTCAGCGCACGATCAGCCATTGACCGAGAATGCTGTACACCTGCAGGCGCTGCTCGGCAATCAGGGCGTCGAGGGTTTCTCCGGCGCGGTCGAGGTTGAAGTCGCCACTTACCCGCCGATCGGCCACCTGTTCGTCCATCATCCATACGCGGCGGCCCTGGTAGCTGGCCAGGCGTTCGATGACTTGGCCCAACGGCATGTCGATGGCGCGCAGGTGGCCGCTGCGCCAGGCGTTCGCGTTTTTGACATCGACCTTCTGCACGGGGTTGATCCGGGCATCGGTGAAGGTCACCCGCTCACCCGCCGACACCATGCGCTGGTCGCTACCCTGGGCGATCATGGCCTTGCCATTGAGCACCACCAGTTCGTCATGCCCGGCATGGCGCGCCACCATCAGGCGAGTGCCGAATACCTGGATACGCGCATCGTCCACCTGCAGTTCAAGGGCGCGGCCGTCGAGCATCACGTGCAGCTCGACCTGGCCCTGCACAACCTGCAGCAGGCGGGTACGCCCGCGCAGGTCGGCATTCAGTGCACTCGCGCTGTCCAGGTGCAGGGTTGAGCCATCGGCCAGGCGTACGCTGCGCCGCTCGCCAGCGCCAGTGTGCAGCTCGCTGCCCAGGCGCTGCATCAGTGGCCAATACAGGTACGCCAACACGGCCAGCGCCAGCAGGAACAGCAATGCCAGCCCTTTGCCGAGGTGGCTGCGTCGCACGGTGACCTGGCGCGGGCGAGGCCGTGCCGGTGGCGCTTGCAATTGCTGCCAGCAGGCTTCGAGCTCGGCGTAGGCATGGGCATTGAGCGGGGCCTGGCACCAGCGGGCGAAGGCCTGGCGTTCCCGGTCATCGCAGCCTGGTTGGCGCAGGCGGGAGAACCACGCCAGTGCTTCCTGTTGGGCGTCGGCCTGAATCTGCGTGGCGGGCATCGGGCTCATGCTGAAATGTGCTCGCTAAAGGGCGTTTGCGCCCAACAATTGCGGGGGATTAGGTGTGAGGATGCTAAATATATTGAGAACTATTTGCAAGTACGCAGTAATAGAGGGATAAAAAGGTAGCTATGTATCCATTTGTTTCCTGATAATCGGATCCCAAACCTGCGGACGGAACTCAAGCTCATGGCCATCAGCAGCACCTCCACCGCCAGCACCGGTTCGGCAAGCCAAGCCAACCCACTGGTGATGCGCATCATCGCCTTCTGCGCGCTGGCGCACCTGATCAATGACCTCATCCAGTCGGTGCTGCCGGCGATCTACCCCATGCTCAAGGCCAATTACGACCTGAGCTTCACCCAGATCGGCCTGATCACACTGACCTTCCAGATAACGGCGTCGCTGCTGCAGCCCTGGGTCGGCTTCTTCACCGACCGCCGGCCGACACCGAACCTGTTGCCGCTCGGCACCCTGTGCACGTTGGTAGGTATCGTCATGCTGGCCTTCGTCGGCAGCTTCCCGATGATCTTGCTGGCTTCTGCGCTGGTGGGTATCGGCTCGTCGACCTTCCACCCGGAGACCTCGCGGATTGCGCGGCTGGCCTCAGGTGGGCGTTTCGGCCTGGCGCAGTCGACCTTTCAGGTCGGTGGCAACGCAGGCTCGGCCTTCGGCCCGCTGCTGGCGGCAGCCATCGTCATCCCGTTCGGCCAGACCCATGTGGCCTGGTTCGGCGTGGCTGGCCTGCTGTTCTTTGCCGTGACCCTGATGCTGCGCCGCTGGTACACCGAGCATCTCAACCAGGCCAAGGCGCGCAAGGTGGTGCAGGCCACCCATGGCATCTCGCGCAAGCGTGTGATCGCGGCGTTGGTCGTGCTGGGCCTGCTGGTGTTCTCCAAGTACTTCTACATGGCCAGCTTCACCAGCTACTTCACCTTCTATCTGATCGAGAAGTTCGACCTGTCGGTGGCCAGCTCGCAACTGCACCTGTTCCTGTTCCTTGGCGCGGTCGCGGCCGGCACCTTCTTTGGTGGCCCGATCGGTGACCGCATCGGGCGCAAGGCGGTCATCTGGTTCTCGATCCTTGGTGTGGCGCCGTTCACCCTGGCGCTGCCGTACGCCGATCTGTTCTGGACCACCGTGCTGAGCGTGGTCATTGGCTTCATTCTGGCGTCGGCGTTCTCGGCGATCGTGGTGTACGCCCAGGAGCTGGTACCGGGCAGTGTGGGCATGATTGCCGGGGTCTTCTTCGGGCTGATGTTCGGCTTTGGCGGGATTGGCGCAGCGCTGCTGGGGTACGTTGCGGATTTGCGCGGTATCGAGTACGTGTATGGCGTGTGTTCGTTCCTGCCGTTGTTCGGCCTGTTGGCCGTGTTTCTGCCCAATACCGGTAAGCGCTGACAGCGTAGGGGCTGCTTTGCAGCCCAATCGCCGGCAAGCCGGTGCCATGGACCGCAGCGGCTGAATCGCCGGCAATTGACGGCTCAGCCTGGCTTGGCCTAGAGTGCCGCCTCTTTTCCCCAACCTGCGTAGTAGCCAAAGCAATGTGCCGTACCCAGTCCCTACCACACGCCCGCCAGCCTGCCCTCCAGGCCATGCGTCGCGCGTGGCCGAGCGATACGGTGCTCAAGCGTCGCCGCAGTGTGCTGTTTGCCTTTACCTTCTCGCCACACCTCGCCCTGAACTGACCTGCGCTCCTGCGTCGTCCGCCGTCCCGGCGTGCGCCTGGGCGCCTGTATCTGCGCGTCTTTTCAGTTTGCTGGGAGTGGTACATGAACATGCGTTTGCTGGCGGGCCTTCTGTTCGCCGTGTCTGTGGTCGGCTTCAGCCTGGGGGCCAGCCTGCCGCTGGTGTCGTTGCGTCTGCATGAGGCCGGTGCCGGCACCTTGCAGATCGGCATCATCTCGGCCATCCCCGCTGCGGGGATGATGCTTTCGGCGTTCATGGTCGATGCCTGTTGCCGGTACCTGACCCGGCGCACCATCTACCTGCTTTGCTTCAGCCTGTGCACCGTGAGCATCGCCTTGCTGGAATGGGCATTCGATTCGGTCTGGATGCTGGCCCTGCTGCGCCTGGGCCTGGGTATCGGCATGGGCATCGCGATCATCTTGGGCGAGTCATGGGTCAACGAACTGTGCCCCGATCACAACCGCGGCAAGATCATGGCGCTTTACGCCACCAGCTTCACCGGCTTCCAGGTACTCGGCCCGGCGATGCTCGCAGTGATTGGCGCCAACAGCCCGTGGATCACCGGTGTGGTGACCTTCTGCTATGGCCTGGCGCTGCTGTGCATTGTGCTGACCGTGCCCAACGATCATGTGGAGCATGGTGAAGAGGGCGAGAAAAGCTTCGGCCTGGCGGGCTTCTTCCGCGTCGCCCCGGCGTTGTGCGTGGCTGTGCTGTTCTTCTCCTTCTTCGATGCGGTCGTGCTGTCGTTGCTGCCGGTGTATGCCACCAGCCATGGTTTTGCCGTGGGCGTGGCGGCGCTGATGGTGACGGTGGTGTTCGCCGGTGACATGGTTTTCCAGTTGCCGTTGGGCTGGCTGGCCGACCGGGTCGAGCGCACCGGGCTGCACCTGGTGTGCGGGCTGGTGGCGATGGCGATCGGTATTGCCTTGCCATGGCTGCTGGACATGACCTGGCTGCTATGGCCGCTGCTGGTGGTGCTTGGCGCTGTGGCAGGGGGTATCTATACCTTGGCGCTGGTGCTGATCGGGCAGCGTTTCAAGGGCCAGGACCTGGTCACCGCCAATGCCAGCGTTGGCCTTTTGTGGGGCGTGGGCAGCCTGGTCGGGCCGCTGGTCAGCGGCGCGGCGATGGATGTGGCGCCGCATGGGCTGCCGATGGCGCTGGCGATCATGGCGGGGCTGTTCGTGTGCTTTGCCCGGCAGTCGTACCGGCGGGCCGGTAAGCTGCGGGCAGTGGCGGACTGAGGATTGTTGTTGCCAGTGCTGGCCCTATTGCCGGCAAGCCGGCTCCTACAGGTGCACCTGAGGCCTTGAGGGTAGTGGGGGCCAGGCAGCCTGGGTCAGAAGCTGCCGCGCAAGGTCACTGACACATTGCGCGGGTCACCCCAGTAATACCCGGTCGGTGTCGGCGCCACCTGGCGGTAGTACTTCTTGTCGAAGATATTGTTGGCATTGAGCTGCAACGAGTAATGCTCGTTGAACCGGTAATTGACCATCGCGTTATACACCGCATACCCCGCCTGCGAGGCCTCGGCGCTGCCGCTGCGGTTGTAGATATCGCTCTGCGCCTGCACGCCGCCGCCAACCGTCCACGCTTGCAGCTCGCCCGGCAGGCGATAGCTGGTGAACAGGCGCAGCATGCGCTTGGGGTCGGTGGTGCGGATGGCGTTGCCGGTGTTGCTGATGGTGTCCTTGAGTTGCTTGGTGGTGTTGTAGGTGTAGCCACCGGTCACGTTCCAGCCTGGCAATACTTCGCCGGAAATCTCCAGCTCGAAGCCTTGGCTGCGGTTCTTGCCAGCAGCCACCTTGCAATAGCCCGAGGTGTAGTTGGGCGGGCAGGGGTTGGGGCCGCTCAGGTCATCCAGGGCGTTGCCGACCTGGTAGATGCGGAAGAACGCCAGCGAGGTGTTCAGCCGCCCCTCGTAGAACTCGCCCTTGATTCCGGTCTCGTAAGCTTCGCCTGTGGTGGGCTCCAGCACCGAGCCGCTGACGTCGGTGGCGGTCTGCGGGTTGAAGATTTCGGTGTAGCTGGCGTAGGTGCTGAAGTTATCGTTGAGGTCGTAGATCAGCGCTGCATACGGCACGATCTTGTTGTCGACGCTGAACTTGCCGTTCGACTTGACGTTGTTTTCCTGCTCGTAGTCATACCAGTTGGCGCGCGCCCCGATGATTGCCGTGAGCGGGTCTGCCAGGGAAATGCGCCAGGTGGCGTAGGCCGCTTCCTGGGTGGTGCGCGTGCGCACCGGATGAGCGGTTATGTTGATGTCCGGTTCGGCCAGGCTGGTCTTTGGGTCCCACTCGCGGATGTCGAAAACACCGGAGGATACGAAGTTGGTGGCCGAGGCGTAGGAGTCATTGCGAATGCGCTCGACACCCAGCATCAGGTCATGGCTGCGACCGAGCAGCTCGAACGGCCCGTTGAGGGTGGCGCTCAGGTTGTTCTGCAGGCTCTCGCCGCCGTCGCCCTCGGTAACCTGATAGTTCATCAGGTAGGGGTTGTTGCTGGGGTTGGCAGCGCCGCTGGCACGGGTGAAGTAGGTCTGCTTGAAACCGTGGTCATCCAGCTCGAAGTGCGTGCGCTGGGCCATCAGCTTGAGCGACCAGTCGTTGTCGAAACGGTGTTCGAGCTCGGCAAAGGTCTGCAGGTTGCTGCGGTCCCAGCGGTTCCAGTCGGCACCCAGGTAAGTGCTGCGGCCAAACGCAAGGGGCGAGCCATCATAGTCGGCGGGCAGGTTGCCCCAGGCGCCGGTGGCATCGAGCTTGGTCCACTCAAGGCCAGTGGTCAGGGTGGTGCTTTCATTCAGATCGAAGGCCAGCACACCGTAGAACACCTCTTTGCGCTCCTGGCGCGAGTCCTGGAAATGGTCCTTGTCATCGTGTACGGCGATCACCCGGCCTCGCACGTTGCCGGTTTCTGTTAGCGGGCCGGAGATATCGGCGACATAACGCTGGGCATCCCAGGAGCCGAGGGTGACGCTGCCTTCGCCCTGAAATTCGTGCGTCGGGCGTTTGCGCACCAGGTTGACGGTGCCTGACGGGTTACCCGCGCCGCGAATCATGCCGGTGGCCCCGCGCAAGATCTCGGCCCGGTCGATGATGGCCGAATCGCTCTGGATGAATGAACCACCGCCGCTGCCCTGTACCACGGTGGCGCCATCGTACTGGATGGCATCGATCGCATAGCCGCGTGAGTAGTACTGCACGCGTTCGCTGTCGGTGAGGTTCACCACCACACCAGGCGTCTGCTCCAGCAGGTTGGTCAGGTTGGTGATGTTCTGGTCGTCGATGCGCTGGCGGGTGACCACGGTCACCGACTGCGGGGTGTGGCGAATGCTTTGTGCGGTCTTGCCGATGGTGACCGCACCGGTCGTGTAGGAGCCACTGTGCTCGGTGGTTTCCCCCAGGCGATCGCTGGAAATGCTGGTGGCACCCAGTTGCAGTGCGCCACCGGCGTCCAGTGCGGGTATCAGCAGAAAGCTGTTATCGCCTTCCTGTTGCACTTGCACATCGCTGCCCATCAGCACGAGGGTCAATGCTTGGGCCGGCTCGTGGCGCCCCTGCACGCCTTGGGTGGTCTTGCCCTGCAGGCTGTTCGCATCGAACGACAGGCTCAGGCCGCCTTGCCGGGCCACCTGGTCCAGTGCCGGGGCCAGAGGGCCTGCGGGGATGCTCCAGTCGATTTGCCGGTGCTGGCTGGCGGGTGCAGCCGCGACCTGTGCGGGCAGTGCCAGGGCGCTGCCCAGGCCGAGGCCGAACACGGCGGCGCGCACGGCGTGGCGCAGCCTGTCGTTGCGGGGGGAACACGGGTGGATCATGGACCGCTCCTGAAGGTTTCGTAGACCACTTTTCGGGCTTTGTTCCTTCAGGCCGGACGAGAATGAGATTCCACCTCATTCTTTTTCAAAAAAGATCAGGCAGCCCCGACGCTGACCCAATAGCGTGTGCGGTAATCGACACGTACCGGCAGGCTGCGGGTGAGCAGTTGCAGAATCTGCTCGGTATCGTTCAGCTGGTAAGTGCCGGATACCTTCAGCGCGGCCACCTCGCCAGCGCAGCGCAGCAGGCCCGGGCGGTAACGGGCCAGTTCGGCGCAGAACTCGCCCAGTGGCATCTGTTGCACGCTGAGCACACCGTCGGTCCAGCCCCACGGGTCGCCATGCAACGAGGCAAGCGCGTGAGCCCCGTGCGGCGATACTTGCAACACCTCGCCCGCCTGCACCACGCGTGGTGAAGGGGAGGCCGGGAACAAGGTGACTTTGCCGCGGCGCACGGCCAGCAACAGGCCCTGATCGTTTTCGCGCAGCAGCAGTTGGCCGTCCTGGGTAGCCAGGGCGCCGACCCGGGTGGTGATGCGGAACGGGCGGTTGTCGCCAGGGTTGCTGGCCAGGCTGACTTCGCCGCGCAGCAGGGTCAGTTCGCGCAGCTCGGCGCTGTAGTGCAGGTCGATGGCGCTGGCCGTGTTGAGCTGGATCTGGCTGCCATCACTACCCTGCAACCGGCGACGTTCGCCAGTGCCGGTGCTGTTGTCGGCCATCAGGGCGGGCAGGCCGAGCGGCTCGCGCGCGGCCCAACCGGCGGTGCCGCCGATCGCCAGCACCGCCAGCAGTTTGAGGTGGTCACGGCGGTTGATGCGCTGGCGTTGGCGGCCATCGAGGGTGCGCCGACTAAGGTCGCTGGGGAGCCCCGCCAGTTCGTCGCTGAGGGTGCTCACCCGCTGCCAGGCCTGGGCGTTGTGCGGGTGGTGGGCCAACCATTGCTGGAACTGCTGTTCGGTAGCCGGGCTTGGGGTGTCGAAGCGCAGCTTCACCAGCCATTCGATGGCCTGGTCGACCTGGGCCTGCGCGGGTACTTGATCAGAGCTCGGCATAGCGCAACCGGTAGCAGACGCCCAGGGCCTTGGCCAGGTCGCGTTCCACGGTGGCACGCGAAACGCCAAGGCGAAGGGCGATCTGCGCGATGCTCAGGCCATCGAGCTGGGCCAGCAAAAAGGCCTGGCGGGCGCGGGGCCTGAGCTGGTGCAGGGCACGGTCAAGGCGCTCGAGGGCATCCAGAATCACCAGGCGATGTTCTTCGCTGGGCACTTCGCCTTCGGGTACATGGGCCAGGCTTTCCTGGTAGGCGCGCTCCAGGGCGCGACGGCGGAACTGGTCGATCATCAGGCCGCGAGCGATGCTGCTCAGGTAAGCCCGCGGTTCTTTGATCGGCGAAACCTGGCGTGCACGCAGCAGGCGCACGAAGGTGTCCTGCGCAAGGTCTGCAGCGTGTTCCTGGCAGCCGACCCGGCTGCGCAGCCAGCCACGTAGCCAAGCGTGATGGGACTGATAGAGCAGGGCGACTTCGGCCGGTTTGAGCGTGTCGTTGAGCTGCATCGTAGCGGCTGATCCCAGGAAGCATGCGTGACTGTGAATAGTTCTCAATTCTATGCATGGATGATGGCACGGGGCAATGGTTGCCCGGAATTAGCTGCGCAAGATTCGGCGTTTCCACGATCAGTGGCTGGGCTAAGCTGGTCCTGCCTTGAACCCACTGGAGCTATGGATGATCCTGGCCGACCTCTCGCCTGAAGCCTATCGCGAAGCCACCGATTACCTGGCCGCGCTGGACCCTGACTGGGCGCGGCACATTGCTGCGACCGGGCCGTGCCTGCACCGGGCGACACCGGGGCGCGAGCCCTATGAGGCGCTGGTACGGGCGATCGCCTACCAGCAGCTGCATGCCCGTGCGGCCGAAGCGATACTGGGGCGATTGCTGGCGCTGTTTCCTGACGATGGGTTTCCCGCGCCGAGGCAGTTGCTTGAGGTGGCGCCGGAAACGATGCGTACCTGTGGGTTTTCCGCGAGCAAGCTGGCGACAATCCACGGGATTGCCCAGGCCGCGCTGGACGGGGCGGTGCCGTGCCGGGAAGAGGCATTGGGCATGAGCGATGAGGCCTTGATCGAGCGCCTGGTTGCCTTGCGCGGCGTGGGCCGCTGGACCGTCGAGATGCTGCTGATCTACAGCCTGGAGCGCTCGGATGTGTTGCCGGTGGACGATTTTGCGGTGCGTGAGGGGTATCGTCGCCTCAAGGGGCTGGGCAAGGCGCCGACGCCGGCGCAGATGCGGTCGCTGGGCGCCGGGTGGCGTCCGCACCGCACGGTGGCAGCCTGGTATCTGTGGCGGGCCTGAGACGAATCAGCTTGGTTGAGGCATACCGCAATGACCCCCTACACCACTGACGAACAACGCTGGCAAGCTGTCTACACCCGCGACGCGGCAGCAGCAGGCCATTTCGTCTACGCCGTGCGCACCACCGGCATTTATTGCCAACCCGGCTGCAAATCGCGCATGGCCAAACGCGAGAACGTCGAATTCTTCACCGATGCCGCCGCCGCGCAGGCCGCAGGCTATCGTCCCTGCCGGCGCTGCCAGGCCAAGCCGTCGAGCATTCGCCGCTGCGAACTGGTAGCCCGCGCCTGCCGCCTGCTCGAAACCCCGGACAATCCACCCGGCCTCGGCCAGCTCGGGGCACAACTGGGTGTCAGCCCGTACCACTTGCACCGCCTGTTCAAGGCTGAAACCGGCCTCACGCCAAAGGCCTATGCCACAGCCTTCCGCGCCCGGCGCCTGCGCGAGCGGCTGGGCGAGGGGAAAACATCGGTGACCGATGCCATCTTTGATGCCGGTTACAACTCCAATAGCCGTTTCTACGAAAGCGCCGATCAGCGCTTGGGCATGCGCCCGCGCCAGTACCGCGCCGGTGGCGCGGGTATGGCCATTCATTTCGCCGTAGGGCAGTGTTCACTGGGGGCGATCCTGGTGGCGCAAAGCGAAAAAGGCATCTGCGCAATCCTGTTGGGTGATGCACCTGAAGCGCTGCTCGAGCAATTGCAGGATCAATTCCCTAACGCTCGCCTGATCGGCGGCGATGCCGAGTACGAACGACTGGTGGCGCAGGTGGTGGGCTTCGTCGAGGCGCCCGCCCTGGGCCTGGACTTGCCTCTGGATGTGCAGGGCACCGCGTTTCAGGAGCGGGTCTGGCAAGCCCTGCGCGAAGTCCCGCTGGGCGGCCGGGTAAGCTATACCGAGATTGCCGAGCGCATTGGCGCGCCCAAAGCCGTGCGTGCCGTGGCCATGGCTTGTGCGGCCAACCGTATCGCCGTGGCGATTCCTTGCCATCGGGTGGTGCGCCGAGACGGCGACATCAGCGGCTACCGCTGGGGGGTGGAGCGCAAGCGGCAACTGTTGGAGCGAGAAACGGCACTCTCCTGAAGGCCGCAAGCCGCGTAGAATCCACCGCCAAATAGCCTTGTGATGAGGAACGTTCGATGAGGCGTGTCTGCCTTGCCCGATTTTACCTGGGTGTAATGGCCCTGATGCTGGCGCTTGCGTCGCCGGCCTGGTCGGCTTCCGTGCCGGTTGCCAACCTGGTTGCCAGCGAGCTGCCGGTGCTGGATGAAAACGCAAGTATCGAGCAGTTGAGCGACAGGCTCGACCAGATTCGTCAGGGCGTGACCAGCAACGCCAACGACGACCTGCTCTCGCAACTGCGCATGGCTACCGTGCAGGTCCAGCGACAGGCCGATGCGTTGAGCACCTTGCGCGCTGCTGACGTGCAGAAGCTCGACGACAAGCTCAAGGTCATCGGCCCGGTACAGAAGGATGAAGCCGCGACCCTGGCCTTGCAGCGCAAGGAGCTGGAGGCGCAGAAAAAGTCCGTGCTCGCCGAGCAGGATCAGGCCACCAAGCTGACTCAGTCGGCGCGCGACCTGTCCACGCAAATCGTCAACCTGCGCCGTAGCCAGTTCAACTCGCAAGTGACCAGCCGGGCGGCCACCCCGCTGAGCCCGGCTTTCTGGCAGTCGCTGATCCGTCCTACCGAGGACGATGTGATGCGCCTGCGTGACTTGCGCGGCGAGGCGGCCGATGCCGTCGCCAGTGCCTTGAGCGCTGAACACCGCGGGTTCTTCATCACTAGCCTGGTGGCCGCGATCCTGGTCTGGACACTGGTCCGCCTGGTCCTTGAGCGCCTGCTCGCTGCCGCCATGATTCGTTGGCTGCCCGAAGGCCGCCTGCGCCGAAGCGCATTGGCCTTGAGCGTGAGCCTGGCCACCCTGGGCACTATCGCCGGCGCCGTGTCGCTGCTGCGTTGGGGCCTTCAAAGCAGTGCCATGCTGGGCTCGGACATGGCCAGCCTGACCAACCACTTCCTCATGCTCGTGGTGTTCAGTGCCTTCATCACCGGCCTTGGCCGGGCCATGTTGATGCTGCAACGGCCTTCCTGGCGTTTGCCGCCGATCCCCGACGAAGTGGCCAGTGCTCTGGGTTGGTTCCCCAAGTTGCTGGCCCTGGCACTGATGGTGATGCTGACCTTCGAGCGCATCAACAGTGTGATCGGCACCAGCCTGGCGCTGACTGTCGCCACCAACGGCCTGACCGCGCTGGTGGTGGCCGCCATCTTCTCCGCGGCGCTCATACGTTACCGCCGGACCTTGCGCAAACATGAGCTGGCGCGCCCGACCGGCCTGGCAGGGCTGATCCCGTTCGTGATCGTGGTGTGGGTCGGGCTCATCTTGCTGACGCTGCTGGCCGGCTACCTCACCCTGGCTTACTTCCTCACTGCCAAGCTGCTGTGGATCAGCATGGTCGCCACCTGCGCCTACCTTTTGACCACCTTCCTGGCTGATCTGTGCGAAACCCTGCTGTCGCCGCGTCAACCCGGCGGCCTGGCGCTGGCGTCGTCGCTGGGCCTGGCACCACGCCATCAGGCCCAGGCCAGCACCATCCTGACCGGTGTCAGCCGCACGGTCCTGCTGTTCCTGGCCGTGATGCTGGCGTTGATGCCGTCGGGCACCAGCCCCGGCGAGCTGCTGCTGAGCCTGGGCGATTGGGACGGCACCGGTGGCAAGTTGCTTGGCAACCTGAACATCGTGCCGCAAGACATCCTGCTGGCCGTGGCGATGCTGTTAGGCGGCATGCTCGGTATCCGTGTGCTCAAGCGCTGGCTGAGCGAGCGCCTGCTGCCGGAAACTGACATGGACGCCGGCATGCGTGCCTCGCTGGTAACCCTGGTCGGTTACCTGGGCTTCCTGTTCCTGGCCATGCTGGTGATGTCGACCCTGCGGATCAACCTCACCAGCCTGACCTGGGTAGTCAGCGCGCTGTCGGTGGGTATCGGTTTCGGCTTGCAGCAGATCGTGCAGAACTTCATTTCCGGTCTGATCCTGCTCACCGAGCGCCCGGTCAAGGTGGGCGACTGGGTGAGCCTGGCGGGCGTCGAGGGTGACATTCGCCGGATCAACGTGCGCGCCACCGAGATCCAGATGTCCGACCGCTCCACGGTGATCGTGCCCAACTCGCAGTTCATCTCGCAGAACGTGCGCAACGTGACCATGGGCAATGCCTTGGGCGTGGTGGGCATCACCCTGACCTTGCCGCTGGAGACCGATGCCAACCAGGTGCGCGACCTGCTGCTGACTGCCTTTCACGAGCATGAGGCGATCCTGGACGCGCCGGCTGCTTCGGTAACCTTCAAGGACCTGACGACCAGCGGCATGGTGATCAGTGTCAGCGGCTATGTGGCGGGGCCGCGGCAGGTGTCAGGGGCGCGCAGCGACCTGCTGTTCACCATCCTGGGGCGCTTGCGTGATGAGGGCATTCCCCTGTCTTCACCGCAG
>NZ_MOMO01000044.1:0-20441 GCF_009933855.1 Pseudomonas sp. SG-MS2
CGCGAAGCGGCCCCAAGATCTTCACAGCACTATAGATTTTGGGGCCGCTTCGCGACCCTTTCGCGACACAAGGCCGCTCCTACATGGGGTCCGCGCTGGCCTTCGGGGCAGCGCAAGAATCCAGCTGTTGTGGGAGCCCCCCATGTTGAACACCCTGTTACCCATCCTGCTGTTCGCTGCCCTTGGCCTGGCGGTGCTCGGCGCCCTGCGCCGGGTGCGCATGTGGCGGCGTGGCCGAGCCTCCAAGGTCGACCTGATCGGCGGCTTGCTGGCCATGCCGCGGCGCTACCTGGTGGACCTGCACCACGTGGTCGAGCGCGACAAGTACATGTCCAAGACCCACGTGGCCACTGCGGGCGGCTTTGTACTGTCGGCGGTGCTGGCAATCTTGGTGCACGGCTTCGGCCTGCAGAGCAAGATCCTTGGCTACGCCTTGCTGGTGGCGACTGTAATCATGTTCACCGGTGCCATCTTCGTCTTCAAGCGCCGGCTCAACCCGCCATCGCGCCTGTCCAAAGGCCCATGGATGCGCCTGCCGAAAAGCCTGCTGGTGTTCGCCGCAAGCTTCTTCATCGCCACCTTGCCGGTGGCCGGCATCCTGCCCGCCAACACCGGCGGCTGGGTGATGGTCGCGGTACTTGGCCTGGGCGTGCTGTGGGGCGTGTCGGAGCTGTTCTTCGGCATGACCTGGGGCGGCCCGATGAAACACGCCTTTGCCGGGGCTCTGCACCTGGCCTGGCACCGCCGCGCCGAACGCTTCGGCGGTGGCCGTTCAACCGGCCTGAAACCGCTGGACCTGGAAGACCCGAACGCCCCGCTGGGCGTGGAAAAGCCGGTGGACTTCACCTGGAACCAGCTGTTGGGCTTCGACGCCTGCGTGCAGTGCGGCAAATGTGAGGCGGTGTGCCCGGCGTTCGCCGCCGGCCAGCCGCTGAACCCGAAAAAACTCATTCAGGACATGGTCATCGGCCTGGCCGGTGGCACCGATGCCAAGTTCGCCGGCAGCCCGTACCCTGGCAAGCCGATCGGCGAACACGGCGGTAATCCACACCAACCGATCGTCAACGGCCTGGTCGACGCCGAAACACTGTGGTCGTGCACCACCTGCCGTGCCTGCGTCGAGGAATGCCCGATGATGATCGAGCACGTCGATGCCATCGTCGACATGCGCCGCCACCTCACCCTGGAAAAGGGCGCAACCCCGAACAAGGGCGCCGAGGTGCTGGATAACCTGATCGCGACCGACAACCCGGGCGGCTTTGCCCCTGGCGGGCGGATGAACTGGGCCGCTGATCTCAACCTGAACCTGCTGTCTGACGTGAAAACCACCGAAGTGCTGTTCTGGGTCGGTGACGGCGCGTTCGACATGCGCAACCAGCGCACCCTGCGGTCGTTCGTCAAAGTGCTCAAGGCCTCGGGTGTGGACTTCGCCGTGCTCGGCCTGGAAGAGCGGGACAGCGGCGATGTGGCGCGCCGCCTGGGTGACGAAGCGACCTTCCAGCAGTTGGCCAAACGCAATATCCAGACCCTGGCCAAGTACAAGTTCCAGCGCATCGTCACTTGCGACCCGCACAGCTTCCATGTGCTGAAGAACGAGTACGGCGCGTTGGGCGGTGACTACCAGGTGCAGCACCACAGCACCTACATCGCCGAACTGATCGCAGCCAGCAAGCTCAACCTCGGCCAGCACAAGGGCGGCAGCGTCACCTATCACGACCCGTGCTACCTGGGCCGCTACAACGGCGAATACGAGGCCCCGCGGCAAGTGTTGAAGGCGCTGGGCATCGAAGTGCGCGAAATGCAGCGCTCGGGGTTCCGTTCCCGCTGCTGCGGCGGTGGCGGCGGTGCGCCGATCACCGACATCCCGGGCAAGCAACGTATCCCCGACATGCGCATGGATGACATTCGCCAGACCCAGGCCGAGCTGGTGGCGGTGGGATGCCCGCAGTGCACTGCGATGCTCGAAGGGGTGGTCGAACCGCGCCCACAGATCAAGGACCTCGCCGAGTTGGTAGCCGATGTGCTGATCGAAGAGGAAACGCCCGCGGCCCCAAAGTCGCCAACGGTAGAACGTGAACCTGCGGAGGTGCACTGATGAGCGACATCATCCGCCGCGACCCACGCGTCGAGTGGATCGCCCGTAACCGCCTGCATCCGCTGCATGCGGCGCTGCAGACGCAACAAACCCGCTGGCTGGGCCCCAATGGCCTGATGCGCAAGAACCCGCATGCCATTGCCGCCGGTTTCATTGGCCCCAATGGCCTCAAGCGCATCGACCGTAGCGGTGCTCAACAGGGCACCGCTGGCGGCGGGCGGCGTAGCGCGGCGGCCGAAGTGCAATTGCCGCTGCATCAGGTGCCAGCGCCTGCGTTCTACATCGCCGTGGTGCCCGACATGGTGGGCGGCCGCCTCAGCAGCCATGACCGTGACCTGCTCGGCCTCGCCCACAGCCTGGCCGGCAGTGACGGCGCGGTATTGGCCGTGGTGTTTGGTGAGCACAAGGAAAGCAAGTTTTCCACAGCAGGTGTCGACCGCTTGCTGGTCATCGACGGCGAACAGTTCGAAGGTTATGCGCCGGAGCAACGGGTGCAGGGCCTGCGCGCTGTGGATAACCAGTTCACGCCACGCCATTGGTTGTTGCCCGATAGCCGCACCGGGGGTGGTGAACTGGGCCGGCGCTTGGCTGCAGCCTTGGGCGAACGCCCGGCAACGCGCGTCTGGCAGGTCAAGGACGGCCAGTGCATCGGCCGTGCTGGTGCGGGTCAGCAGGACCTGCAACGCGCGGTGCCGCGCCTGATCCTGGGCGCCGCCGAATGCGCCGAACCGGTCAGCGAAACCCGGCACGAAGCATTGCCGGTGGAGTTGTCCACAGGCGTGGTGCGCACCCTGCCGCGCATCGAGGACCTTGGCTCGGTGGCCGTCGACCCGGCGACCATCGCCATGGCCGAGGCCGAATTCATCGTCTCGGGGGGCAACGGCGTCAAGGATTGGGACCTCTACCACCAGGCGACTGCTGCCCTGGGGGCAACCGAGGGTGCTTCGCGGGTGGCGGTGGACGATGGCTTCATGCCGCGTAACCGCCAGGTGGGCGCAACCGGCACCTGGGTTACCGCACGGGTCTATGTGGCTGTGGGTATCTCTGGTGCGATCCAGCACCTGCAAGGCATCGGTGCCTGCGACAAAGTGGTGGCGATCAACATGGA
This sequence comes from Pseudomonas sp. SG-MS2, assembly GCF_009933855.1. NCBI lineage: Bacteria > Pseudomonadati > Pseudomonadota > Gammaproteobacteria > Pseudomonadales > Pseudomonadaceae > Pseudomonas > Pseudomonas sp. SG-MS2. The sequence goes on from NZ_MOMO01000044.1 coordinate 3,204, forward strand.
CCCAGGCTGCGACATGATCAAACGGGCCGACCTGTCGGTGATTGGCGACAGCTCGGCGATTCTGAAGGCTTTGATCGAGGCTGTGGACAACTTCCGCAGCGGCGGCCAGCGCGATGCAGCATAGGGGCATGAGCATGAGTACTAAAGTCATCAGCCTGGTTTCCGTCGGTGCCCACCCGAGCTCCGGCCGCGCCCGCCGCGCCGAGCAGGATGCCCGTGCGGTGGAGCTGGGCTTGCAGCTGGCTGGGGATAACTTGCAGGTGGTGCATGCTGGCGACCCGCATGAAGAGGCGTTGCGTGCTTACCTGGGCATGGGCCTGGACCACCTCGATGTGCTAGAGCAGCCCGCAGGAGCCGATGTGCTGGGCGTGCTTGGGGATTACCTGCGTGATGCCGGTGCGCAGCTTGTGCTAACGGGTAGCCAGGCTGAAACCGGCGAGGGTTCGGGCATGTTGCCGTTCCTGCTGGCCGAGAAACTGGGTTGGCCGCTGATAGTCGGCCTGGCCGAAGTGGAATCGATCGACAACGGCACCGCTCAGGTCCTGCAGGCGCTGCCTCGCGGGCAGCGGCGCAGGCTGAAGGTACGTCTTCCGTTGCTGGCAACTGTGGATAACGCGGCGCCCAAACCGCGGCAGAGCGCGTTCGGTCCGGCCCGGCGCGGTGTGTTGGCGGCGCGCAATGTCGCCATCGTCGAGGATGAACTGCTGGGCGAAGCGCAGTTGCAACCAGCCCGCCCAAGGCCCAAGCGCCTGAAGGTGATCAAGGCCAAAAGCGGCGCCGACCGGATGAAGGCCGCGACGGCCAAGGCCAGTGGTGGTGGCGGTAAGGTCTTGAAAGACGTTTCTCCACAGGAAGGCGCTGAGGCGATTCTCAAGCTACTGGTGGAGGAGGGGGTGCTGCGTTGAACCAGTAGTGACCGCATCGCCGGCAAGCCGGCCACACAGAAACCCTACCGCCCTGGAGCGTAGCGCTGTACCTGTGGGAGCCGGCTTGCCGGCGATGAGGCCGGTGCAGACAAACTTTGCCCACCGAATCTGTTCGCCAAGGTGTGGATAAAGTGTTCATTCATCGCTACAGCCGCCATCTGACAAGGCCTGCAAGCATTTGAGCGAAAAATGACCAGCCTCATCGCACATGCTTTCCTCGTCCTCAGGCCCAGACGGGTTAAAGTTCCCCACAATCGCTGTTAGCGCCTCTGTGGATAATATGTTCGGCATCTGCTGTGAGCCACGTATATAAAGGCTTGCACCAATTCGATCAAAAAACGCTCAACCCGCCTTTCAATCCTCCGGATAAACGGAAATCAGAGCTTTGAGGGGGTTACCCACAGCCTGGTGGCTGAACTGTAATCAGTTGCTCACAATCTCTGTTGGTGTCTCTGTGGATAAGATGTACGGAGTCTTCTACAGCCCAACGAGCATGGGGCTTTGCTAGTTATGATCAAAAAATGATCAGTGACTCAGCTGATATTTCTGCCAGTAGGCAACCCTTCCAGCCAACGTTAGGGTAATCAAATCAGTTAAAGGCTGTGGATAACCAATGGCGGCTCATTTGTTCACAACGGATCGGCAGCTCTCCGTGTTGCCGGGTCTGCACGTCTATTCACCTTATGGCTTCATCAAAACCAGCGCGGCACCGGCGCTGGGTTTTTGTGGCCAGCATCGCGATCCGTCCACGGGCAGTTATCCGTTGGGCAACGGCCGTCGCTTCTACAATCCAATCCTGATGCGTTTCATGAAGCCCGACGCGTTCAGCCCGTTTGCCAAGGGAGGGATAAATGCCTATGGGTATTGCAGCAATGACCCTGTCAACTTTACGGATCCCAGCGGCCAATTTCTGCAATACGCCGGGCCGGTGCGCAGTATTCTGAATGGCGTAGTGAACCTGGGCGTTACGGCCTACAAGTACCTCCGGGACATGCGCATCACGAGGCGGTACTTCGCCAGCGATCCTGAGAATGCGGGAAGCCGCCAAGGTCACCTCGCGACGGGAACGATCGAAAGTGAGCTACCTAGGTTAGATTGGAAACAAAAGGTGCTTATGGGTGTGGGGGGGAGCACTGCAATGGCCAGCATTGGTACGGGGGTGGCGCGTTTGGCGGGTGCCACCTCCGATACATTGCTGTTTGCAGACTTCGTTGCTGGATCAGTCGCGACCACATCTTCAATAGTTGAAGTAGGGCAACTGGTTTCCCAGCAACTGGATGCTCGATACCCGATTGGATCTGCCGAGGGCAATTTCCATGCTGCGGCGCCAAGCCCGACACCCGAACGTGAATGGAGGTTTGCATCAGGCCCAACGCCTTCTAGGTCTCCGGTGTCCAGACGCCGCAGTATGGCGCAGATCTTTTTCATCAATGAACGGCAAAGATCCACTCGGGAGACGGCCGTGTAAGCGTGATGAAAACCCTGCATACCGGTCTGACCGCTATGCAGGGTTGGTCTTTACTGGGCCTGTACTTCCTTGAGATACGACGCCGGCTCAGCGCCCAGGTTGGCCAGCACGCGCTCGCTGTACCAATCGATGAAGTTCACCACACCAAACTCATAAGTCTTCGAGTACGGCCCTGGCTGGTACGCCGTGGAGTTGATCCCGCGCTGGTTCTCCTCGGCCAGGCGACGATCCTGGTCGTTGGTCGCATCCCACACCTTGCGCATACGTTCCGGGTCGTAATCGACACCTTCCACGGCATCCTTGTGCACCAGCCACTTGGTGGTGACCATGGTCTCCTGGGCGCTGATCGGCCATACGGTGAAGACGATCATGTGGTCGCCCATGCAGTGGTTCCACGAGTGCGGCAGGTGCAGGATGCGCATCGAGCCCAGGTCCGGGTTCTTGATACGGCCCATCAGCTTCTGGCAGGCCTGCTTGCCGTCCATGGTCATCGACACGGTGCCCTTGAGCAGCGGCATGCGCACGATGCGGTTACGCAGGCCATGGCTCTTGTGCAGGTACGGGATCTTCTCGGCTTCCCAGGCGGCGGCGGAGGCGGCCACGTGGTCCTTGAATTCCTGGCTGGCGCGCGGGTCGTTGGTGTCGTCCCACTCCAGCAGGGTTTGCAGCAGCTCCGGGTGTGAGCCGGAGCAGTGGTAGCACTCGCGGTTGTTTTCCAGCACCAGCTTCCAGTTGGCTTTTTCCATCAAGGTGGTTTGCACTGCCACCTTGGTGTTCTCCATGTCATACGGTTCCATGTAGTGGTCCAGGGTGGCCAGGAACTCGTCGATAGCAGGTGGGTTTTCCGCCAGGCTGATGAAGATGTAGCCACCGGCGACCTTTACGTTCACAGGTTTCAGGCCGTACTCCTTCATGTCGAAGTCGGCGCCCATTTCAGTACCTGCGAACAGCAGGCGGCCGTCCAGTTCATACGTCCACTGGTGGTAATGGCAGACCAGCTTCGCCACTTTGCCTTTCTCGCTGACGCACAGGCGCGAGCCGCGATGGCGGCAGACGTTGTGGAAGGCATGCACCTTACCTTCGCTACCGCGCACCACGATGATCGGGTTCTTGCCGATCTGCAGGGTGATGTAGTTGCCCTTGGCCGGGATTTCGCACGTCATGCCGGCAATCAGCCATTCCTTGTGGAAGATCTCCTGCATGTCGATCTGGAACAGACGCTCGTCGGTGTAGAACGGCTGGGGCAGCGAGTAGGTGCGCTCGCGGGTCTGCAGCATCTCGGCGGTGGCCTTGCGTGCAGGTTCCAGTGGATCGCCCAGGCTCAGGGTTGCGGTGACGTCCATCGTGTAATCCTCGGGGCCGTATGCGGCCGGCAAAAGGTGGCTAATCGTTGTTGTGGTGCCGCAAGAGCATCTGTCAAAAAACAGCAGGTTCTTTTGCCGTGGAGTGTGCGTCCGAAGACGCCGCGAACCGTATCCATGGGCGACATGGCCGATTTGAATTACGACGCCCCAGCCCTTGTAGCACGGGGCTGGTCGCGATAAGCACGCCGATGTCGCAGGCAGGAATGTGCGGCGCCTTCAGCTTGCGCATTATCGCAGCCATGAAAAGGGCCAATTGTCGGCCGCTGGAGATGAACATGTCCGATACTTTCCTCAATCCGGTCACCACCCAGACCTGGGCCAATGGCCGCCACATCGTGCGCTGCGTCAAGGTCATCCAGGAGACCTGGGACGTGCGCACCTTCTGCTTCATGGCCGACCAGCCGATCATGTTCTTCTTCAAGCCTGGGCAGTTCGTCACCCTGGAGCTGGAGATCGAAGGCAAGCCGGTGATGCGTTCCTATACCATCTCCAGTTCGCCGTCGGTGCCCTACAGCTTCTCGATCACGGTCAAGCGGGTGCCAGGTGGGCATGTGTCCAACTACCTGCACGACACCATGCACGAGGGCTTTGAAGTGCCGGTACACGGCCCGGTGGGGCTGTTCAACGCCATCGACTTCCCGGCGGGCAAGGTGCTTTACCTCTCCGGCGGTGTCGGTATCACGCCGGTGATGTCCATGGCGCGCTGGTTCTACGACACCAATGCCAATGTCGACATGGTCTTCGTGCACAGCGCCCGCTCGCCCAAAGACATCATCTACCACCGCGAACTGGAGCAGATGGCGTCACGCATCCCCAACTTCAGCCTGCACATCATTTGCGAGAAGCACGGCCTGGGTGAGCCTTGGGCGGGTTATCGCGGCTATCTGAACCAGCGGCTGATGGAGTTGATCGCGCCTGACTACATGGAGCGCACGGTGTTCTGCTGCGGCCCGACGCCATACATGACCGCGGTCAAGCGCATGCTCGAGGCTGTCGGCTTTGACATGAAGAACTACCACGAGGAGTCGTTCGGCGCGACGCCGGCAGAGGCCAAGGCCGATGCCGTGGAGCATGCCGAGCAGGCGGCCGATGCGCCGGAAGTGGACGTGTCCGAGCTCAACCTGGTGGAGTTCATCGGCAGCGACAAGAGCATCCGGGTTGCCCCGGGCGAGACCGTGCATGCGGCGGCGGCCAAGGTTGGCCTGATGATTCCCAAAGCCTGCGGCATGGGCATTTGCGGGACGTGCAAGGTGCTCAAGCTGGGCGGGGAAGTGGAGATGGAGCACAACGGCGGTATCACCGAAGAGGACGAAGCCGAGGGCTACATCCTGTCGTGCTGCAGCGTACCGAAAGGGGATGTGCGGATCGATTACTGATCCGGAAATTGCTGGGGCTGCCTTGCAGCCCAATCGCCGGCAAGCCGGCTCCCACAAGGTTCGGCAGCGCTGCTGTCAATGGCACAGCTGGCACAGATCTTTGTGGGAGGTTCGGCAGCGCTGCTGTCAATGGCACAGCTGGCACAGATCTTTGTGGGAGCCGACTTGCCGGCGATTGGGCCGCAAAGCGGCCCCGGCGATGTCAGGTACGAAAACGTGCCACCAGCCCATTCAAATCCACAGCCAGGCGCGACAGCTCGGCACTCGCCGCGCTGGTCTGGTGCGCCCCGGTTGCGCTCTGCACCGAAAGGTCATTGATATTCACCAGGTTGCGGTCCACTTCCCGCGCCACTTGGGCCTGTTCTTCCGCCGCGCTGGCGATTACCAGGTTGCGTTCATTGATCTGCGCCACTGCCCCGGCAATGGTGTCCAGCGCCATGCCGGCACCCTTGGCGATGTTCAGCGTCGACTCGGCGCGTTCGGTGCTGGTGCGCATCGATTCGACCGCCTGTTCGGTGCCGCCTTGGATGCTGCCGATCATCCGTTCGATTTCGCTGGTCGACTGCTGGGTGCGGTGGGCCAGTGCGCGCACCTCGTCTGCCACCACGGCAAAGCCACGGCCTGCTTCACCCGCGCGGGCTGCCTCGATCGCGGCGTTGAGCGCCAGCAGGTTGGTCTGGTCGGCCAAGCCACGGATGACATCCAGTACCTTGCCGATGTCGCGCGACTGTTCGGCCAAGTGGGTGATCAGTTTGGCAGTAGCCTGCACATCACCGCTCATCCGCTCGATGGCACCCACGGTTTCCAGCACCAGGTCACGGCCGTCGCCGGTCGAGCGGCTGGCTTCGCTGGAGGCTTCTGAGGTGCTTACAGCGTTACGTGCCACTTCCTCGACGGCACTGGTCATTTCGGTCACCGCCGTTGCGGCCTGCTCGATTTCGTTGTTCTGCTGTTGCAGGCCACGCGCGCTCTCGTCGGTAACGGCGTTCAGCTCTTCTGCGGCCGACGCCAGCTGGGTAGCGGAGCCAGCAATCAGCTGCAGGGTGTCGCGCAATTTTTCCTGCATGCGCGCCATCGCGCGCAGCAGGCGCGCGGCCTCATCGGTGCCTTCGGCGCGGATGGTATGGGTCAGGTCACCGTCGGCAATCTGCTCGGCGGCTTTGAGGGCTTCGTCGATGGGCTTGACGATGCTGCGGGTCAGCAGCAACGCGCAGAGGAAGGTCAGCACGGCTGCGGCAATCAGCAGGCCGATCACCAACGCGAAGGCCGCGGCATACTGATTGGCAGCGGTTTCGTTGGTTGCGCGCGTCTGTTCTGTGTTGATGCGCACCAAGGTGTTCATGACTTTGTTGATCTGCTCGGAGTTGGCCAACAGGTCGCGGTTGAGCAGGCCACGCAGTTCGTCGGTGCGGTTGGCCTGGCTCATGCTGCGCATGCGTGCTTCCAGTTGGCGGTACTGGTTGAGCAGTTCGGTGTACTGGTCGAAGGCGGCCTGTTCGTCAGCCGCGCTGATCAGTGGCAGGTAGGCCTGGCGAGCACGGTCGATCTCGGCGTTGCGCTGGTCCAGCAGGTTGAAGGTGTCGCGCTGGACTTCCGGTTCGCGGTTGAGCAGCAAGCGGTAGGAGAGGGTGCGCAGGCGCAGGTTGAGCGAGGTCAGTTCGTCCAGGGTCTTGATACTGGGCACGCTGATGTTTTCGATGGCAAGGCCCGCCTGGCGGATGTTGCCCATCTGCATGAGCGAGAAGACACCAAGGCCGAGCATGAGCAAGCCGATCAGGGCGAACCCGAGCAAGGCGCGCGGGGCGATATTCATGTTGCGTAGGGACATGGAAGGAGGAATCCAGGCAGAGAAGTGGACGCGTTCCATGCGACGAAATATGACTTACCTGGCTATCGGTCGTGACCGGCCAGTCTTGAGCGTGAACGGCGAAAGTTGTGAGCCAGCTATCCATTTACCTGACCGGCGGTTGACCCAGGTCGGAACAAGGGGCCCGATACCCTGTCAATCTGCGGGTTAGAAACCTTGAGAATCCGATATTTAATGGCGATGGCTCACACTTTTCTTTATCGTGTGCGCCCTTTGCAACAACCCGAGATAGACCCCATGCTGGAAGCCTCCCTGAATCAACTCGAGCAACTGGTCAGCGACCTGATGCAGAAAAACGCTCAACTCACCGAGCAGAACACCACCCTTGGCCAGGAACTGGCCCAGGCCAAGGAAGAGAACGAAACCCTGCAGCTGTCGCTGATGGAGCAGGAAGAGAAGCACGGCGCCACCGCCGCGCGCATCCAGGCGTTGGTTGAGCGCGCCAGTGCAGGTGTTGTCGGCGCATGAGACTGCAAGCGCAGCCGGTCAATGTCGTGTCGATCCTCGGCAACGACTATTCGATCAAGGCGCCCGAAGGCCAGGAAGAAACCCTGGCGCAGGCGGTGCGCATGCTCAACACCGCCCTTGCCGAAACCAAACGTTCGTACCCGACCCTGATCGGCGACAAGCTGCTGGTGCTGGCCGCCCTGAATCTGTGTTCCAAGCAGGTTGAACTGCAGAAGGAACATCAGCAGACCCTGGAGCGTACCCAGGCGCAGATCGACGCCACGGTGGACGCGATCGTTCGGACCATCGCCGAACAGTAAGAGCCACCTTGAACGCTGTGGGGACGGGCTTGCCTGCCCCACCGCGCCTTCATCCTTGTTGCAGATCACTGGTACAACTGGATACCTGAGTGTATACACTTTCCCCCAAACAAAAATTCCTGGGGAGGAAGGGGCATGGGTATCTGGCGTCGAAGTATCCAGTGGCAGTTGATCGCGAGCATGGGCGCGGCCCTGCTGGCGAGCATCCTGGTGGTCGTGATCATTTTCACCGTGGCGCTCAACCGCCTCACCGATCGCTACCTGGTGGACACGGCGCTGCCGGCCAGCATCGAAGCCATCCGCAACGATATCGAGCGAATGCTTGGCCAGCCGCTGGTAGCCGCAGCCGACATCGCCGGCAACACGCTGCTGCGTGATTGGCTGGCAGATGGTGAAGACGCTGGCGAACTGCCGCGCTTTGTCGAATACCTGCAGGCCGCCAAGCAGCGCAACCAAGCCTTCACCACACTCTTCGCCTCGACCGAGACCGGCCACTACTACAACGAGAATGGCCTGGACCGCACCCTCAGCCGCGACAACCCCAAAGACAAGTGGTTTTACGGCTACATCGACAGCGGCGCCGAGCGCCTGATCAATATCGACATCGATGGTGCCACTGGCGAGCTGGCGCTGTTCATCGACTACCGCGTGGAAAAGGACGGCAAGCTGGTCGGTGTGGCCGGCATGGGCCTGCGCATGACCGAGCTGTCGAAACTGATCCACGACTTCAGCTTTGGCGAGCACGGCAAGGTGTTTCTGGTACGCAACGATGGCTTGATCCAGGTGCATCCGGACAATGCCTTCAGCGGCAAGCGACAGCTCGCGCAGCAGCTTGATGAAAAGGCCGCCAAGGCGGTGATCAGTGGTGAGCCGGGTTTGCGCACCAGCCGTTTCCAGCGTGATGGCGAAGACTATCTGGCCTTGGGCTTGCCCTTGCGCGACCTGAACTGGACCTTGGTTGCCGAGGTGCCGGAGGCAGAGATCTATGCGCAGATGCGTCAGGCGCTGTGGCTTACCACGTTGATCGGTGGGGGGGTGGCGCTGCTCTCGTTGTTGCTGGTGGTGCTGCTGGCGCGGGGGCTGGTGCGGCCTATTCGCCGTGTGACCGCCGCGTTGGTGCAGATTGGCAGCGGTGCCGGTGACCTCAGCCATCGCCTGGACGATTCGCGTCAGGACGAACTGGGCGATCTGGCACGCGGCTTCAACCGTTTTCTCGACAGCCAGCGCGGGCTGATCGGCGAGGTGCTGCGCACCACCGAGCGCTTGCATCGGGCGGTCGAACAGGTGACTCAGGTAGTGGACAACACGGCCGAACGTTCCGGACGGCAGCAGGAAATGACCGAAATGGTTGCCACCGCCGTGCACGAAATGGGGCTGACCGTGCAGGACATTGCGCGCAACGCCGGCGATGCTGCGCAGGCTTCGCAGTCAGCGCGCGAGGAAGCCTTGCAGGCGCGTGAGGTGGTGCGCCGGTCGATCCAGGGTATCGAGGGCATGTCGGGTGACATCGGCAAGGCTGCGGATGCGGTGGCGCAACTGGCCGACGAGGTCGCCTCTATCGATGAAGTCTTGGCGGTGATCCGCAGCATTTCCGAACAGACCAACCTGCTGGCGCTCAATGCTGCCATCGAGGCGGCGCGGGCAGGGGAGATGGGGCGCGGCTTTGCCGTGGTGGCCGATGAGGTGCGGACGCTGGCGCGGCGTACCCAGGTGTCCACGGATGAAGTTCAGCAGATGATCCAGCGCCTCAAGCACGGGGCAGGTTCGGCGGTCACGTCGATGCAGGCGGGGCAGCAGGCGACGGGCAGTGGCGTGGAGTCGAGCCAGCGAACCGGGGCCTCGTTGGGGGCGATTACCGACCAGGTCGAGCACATCAGCGACATGAACCATCAGGTGGCCACGGCGACGGAAGAGCAGTCGGCGGTGACCGAGGAGATCAACCGGACGGTGCAGGGGATTTCTGACCTGGCCAGGGAAACGGCGGCGGAAGTGCAGGGGTGTCGCGAGGAGTGCCAGGCGTTGCGTGGGCTGGCCGATGATCTTGCGCGGCAGATGGGCGGGTTCAAACTTTAGATCGCTGGGGCCGCTTTGCGGCCCATTCGCGACACAAGGCCGCTCCTACAGACGATTGGAGCGGCCTTGCGTCGCGAAAGGAGGGCAAAGCCCTCCCGGCAAGCTGTCAGGCGATGATGATGTTGCGAATATCCGCCGCCAGCTCGCGCACGCGTGCCTCTTCGGTATCCCAGGAGCACATGAACCGCGCCCCGCCACTGCCAATGAAGGTGTAGAACCGCCAGCCCTTGCCACGCAGTGCTTCCAGCGCCGGCTCCGGCATCTGCAGGAACACCCCGTTGGCCTCCACCGGGAACATCAGCTCCACCCCCGGCAGGTCACTCACCAACGAGGCCAGCAACTGCGCGCAATGGTTGGCGTGGTTGCCATGGCGCAGCCAGGCGCCGTCTTCCAGCAGCCCGACCCAGGGCGCCGACAGGAAGCGCATCTTCGAGGCCAGTTGCCCGGCCTGCTTGCAGCGGTAGTCGAAGTCTTCGGCCAGGTCGCGGTTGAAGAACAGGATCGCTTCACCCACCGCCATGCCGTTCTTGGTGCCGCCAAAGCACAGCACATCCACGCCCGCCTTCCAGGTCAGCTCGGCCGGGCTGCAGCCAAGGAATGCGCAGGCATTGGTGAACCGCGCGCCGTCCATGTGCAGGTTCAGGCCCAGCTCCTTGCAGGTGGCGCTGATCGCCTTGAGCTCATCGGGGCGGTACACGGTGCCCACTTCGGTGGCCTGGGTGAGGGTCACCACACGCGGCTTGGGGTAGTGGATGTCCTGGCGCTTGAGCGCCACTTCACGGATCGATTGCGGCGTCAGCTTGCCGTTGACGCTGGGCGCGGTGAGCAGCTTGGAGCCGTTGGAGAAAAACTCCGGCGCGCCGCATTCGTCGGTCTCGACGTGGGCGGTCTCGGAGCAGATCACGCTGTGGTAGCTCTGGCACAGCGAGGCCAGGGCCAGCGAATTGGCGGCGGTGCCGTTGAAGGCGAAAAACACTTCGCAGTCGGTTTCGAACAGCTCGCGGAAGTACTGGGCGGCACGCTCGGTCCACTGGTCGTCGCCGTAGGCGCGGTCGTGGCCCATGTTGGCCTTTTCCATCGCCGCCCAGGCTTCGGGGCAGATACCGGAATAATTGTCGCTGGCGAATTGTTGGCTTTTATCTGTCATGACACGGTCCTGTGAACAACGCAGAACAGCACTCTAAACCATCGATTCAGCGGTTGCCTATGTAGGAGCGGCCTTGCGTCGCGAACGGGTCGCGATGCGACCCCAGCCATTGCTTAAGCGCTGCTGAAGCTTGGGGCCGCTGCGCGACCCGTTCGCGACGCAAGGCCGCTCTTACAGGGATTTGAGCAACCGACGGACGAATGTCGTAAACGCGCCATTGCAAGGCGTGCGCAGGCATCTGACCCACCCCGGCCAGTCATACCATCGCCATAAAGGGCCACAGTGCCTTACAGACAAGAAACGATCGCTGCCGGGAGAACCACGATGTTCAGCAAGCAAGACCAGATCCAGGGTTACGACGACGCACTGCTGGCGGCGATGAATGCCGAAGAACAGCGCCAGGAAGATCACATCGAGCTGATCGCCTCGGAGAACTACACCAGCAAGCGCGTCATGCAGGCCCAAGGCAGCGGCCTGACCAACAAGTACGCCGAAGGCTACCCGGGCAAGCGCTACTACGGTGGCTGCGAGCACGTAGACAAGGTCGAAGCGCTGGCCATCGAGCGCGCCAAGCAGCTGTTCGGCGCCGACTACGCCAACGTTCAGCCACACTCCGGCTCTTCGGCCAACAGCGCCGTGTACCTGGCCCTGCTGCAGGCCGGTGACACCATCCTGGGCATGAGCCTGGCCCACGGCGGCCACCTGACCCACGGCGCCAAAGTGTCGTCCTCGGGCAAGCTCTACAACGCCGTGCAGTACGGCATCAACACCGACACTGGCCTGATCGACTACGACGAAGTCGAGCGCCTGGCCGTCGAGCACAAGCCGAAGATGATCGTTGCCGGCTTCTCGGCCTATTCCAAGACCCTCGACTTCCCGCGTTTTCGCGCCATCGCCGACAAGGTCGGTGCGCTGCTGTTCGTCGACATGGCCCACGTTGCCGGCCTGGTTGCCGCTGGCCTGTACCCGAACCCGATCCCGTTCGCCGACGTGGTGACCACCACCACCCACAAGACCCTGCGCGGCCCACGTGGCGGCCTGATCCTGGCCAAGTCGAACGAAGAGATCGAGAAAAAGCTCAACGCCGCCGTCTTCCCCGGCGCCCAGGGCGGCCCGCTGATGCACGTCATCGCCGCCAAGGCTGTGTGCTTCAAGGAAGCTCAGGAGCCTGAGTTCAAGAGCTACCAGAAGCAGGTGATCGACAACGCCCAGGCCATGGCCCAGGTGTTCATCGACCGCGGCTACGACGTGGTCTCCGGCGGTACCGACAACCACCTGTTCCTGGTCAGCCTGATCCGCCAGGGCCTGACCGGCAAAGATGCCGACGCTGCCCTGGGCCGCGCGCACATCACCGTCAACAAGAACGCCGTGCCGAACGACCCGCAGTCGCCGTTCGTCACCTCCGGCCTGCGCATCGGCACCCCGGCTGTCACCACCCGCGGCTTCAAGGTCGCCCAGTGTGTGGCCCTGGCCGGCTGGATCTGCGACATCCTCGACAACCTCGGTGACGCTGACGTCGAAGCCGATGTGGCGAAGAACGTTGCGGCCCTGTGCGCCGACTTCCCTGTTTACCGCTGAGTGGAGTAAACGACCATGCAACGCTACTCGGGCTTCGGCCTCTTCAAACACTCCCTCAGCCACCACGAGAACTGGCAGCGCATGTGGCGCACGCCGACCCCTAAAAAGGTCTACGACGTGGTCATCGTCGGCGGTGGCGGCCATGGCCTGGCCACGGCCTACTACCTGGCCAAGGAACACGGCATCACCAATGTCGCGGTGGTCGAGAAAGGTTACCTGGGCGGCGGCAACACCGCCCGTAACACCACCATCGTGCGTTCCAACTACCTGTGGGACGAGTCGGCGCAGCTGTACGAGCACGCCATGAAGCTGTGGGAGGGCCTGTCCCAGGACATCAACTACAACGTGATGTTCTCCCAGCGCGGCGTCTACAACCTGTGCCACACCCTGCAGGACATTCGTGACTCCGAGCGCCGCGTCAGCGCCAACCGCCTCAACGGCGTCGATGGCGAACTGCTGAACACTGCCCAGGTCGCGGCCGAGATCCCGTACCTGGACTGCTCGAAGAACACCCGTTACCCGATCCTCGGCGCTACCGTTCAGCGCCGTGGTGGCGTCGCCCGTCACGACGCCGTGGCCTGGGGTTACGCCCGTGCCGCCGACGCCCTGGGCGTGGACCTGATCCAGCAGACCGAAGTGATCGGTTTCCGTAAGGAAAACGGTGCAGTGATCGGTGTGGAAACCAACAAAGGTTTCATCGGCGCCAAGCGCGTCGGCGTGGTCACTGCCGGTAACTCCGGGCACATGGCCAGGCTGGCCGGCTTCCGCCTGCCGCTGGAATCGCACCCGCTGCAAGCACTGGTGTCCGAGCCGATCAAGCCGATCATCGACAGCGTGATCATGTCCAACGCCGTGCACGGCTACATCAGCCAGTCCGACAAGGGCGACCTGGTGATCGGCGCCGGTATCGACGGCTGGGTCGGCTACGGCCAGCGCGGTTCGTACCCGGTGATCGAGCACACCCTGCAGGCCATCGTCGAGATGTTCCCCAACCTCTCGCGCGTACGCATGAACCGCCAGTGGGGCGGCATCGTCGACACCTCGCCGGACGCCTGCCCGATCATCTCCAAAACCCCGGTCAAGAACATGTTCTTCAACTGCGGCTGGGGCACCGGCGGCTTCAAGGCGACCCCGGGCTCGGGCAACGTCTTCGCCGCAAGCCTGGCCAAAGGCGAGATGCACCCGCTGGCTGCGCCGTTTTCCATGGACCGTTTCTACAACGGCGCACTGATCGACGAACACGGCGCCGCCGCCGTCGCCCACTAACCGGAGACACCGTCATGTTGCATATTTTCTGTCCCCACTGCGGCGAGCTGCGCTCCGAAGAAGAGTTCCACGCCTCTGGCCAGGCGCACATCGCCCGCCCGCTGGACCCCAACGCCTGCTCCGACGAAGAGTGGGGCACCTACATGTTCTTCCGCGACAACCCGCGCGGTATTCACCATGAACTGTGGGACCACGTTGCCGGCTGCCGTCAGTACTTCAACGTCACCCGCGACACCGTGACCTACGAAATTCTGGAAACCTACAAGATCGGCGAGAAACCGCAGGTGACCGCAGGCGGCAAGCAAAGCAGCGCACCGTCGACCGCCAAAGGCCAAGGGGAAAAAGTATGAGCCAGACCTATCGCCTCGCCAGCGGCGGCCGTATCGACCGCAGCAAGGTCCTGAACTTCACCTTCAACGGCAAGACCTACCAGGGTTATGCCGGTGACAGCCTGGCCGCCGCGCTGCTGGCCAACGGCGTCGACATCGTTGGCCGTAGCTTCAAGTACTCGCGCCCACGCGGCATCATCGCCGCCGGTACCGAAGAGCCGAACGCCATCTTGCAGATCGGCTCCAGCGAAGCCACGCAGATCCCCAACGTGCGCGCTACCCAGCAGGCGCTGTACGCAGGCCTTGTCGCCACCAGCACCAACGGCTGGCCGAACGTCAACAACGACGTCATGGGCATCCTCGGCAAGGTCGGCGGCAGCATGATGCCGCCGGGCTTCTACTACAAAACCTTCATGTACCCGAAATCGTTCTGGATGACTTACGAGAAGTACATCCGTAAGGCGGCAGGCCTTGGCCGTGCGCCGCTGCAGAACGACCCGGACAGTTACGACTACATGAACCAGCACTGCGACGTGCTGATCGTCGGTGCCGGCCCTGCAGGCCTGGCCGCAGCCCTGGCCGCTGCGCGCAGCGGTGCCCGGGTGATCCTGGCCGACGAACAGGAAGAGTTCGGTGGCAGCCTGCTCGACAGCCGCGAGACCCTCGACGGCAAACCGGCCGCTGACTGGGTCAACGCCGTGGTCAAAGAGCTGGAAAGCCTGCCGGAAGTGACCCTGCTGCCACGCGCCACGGTCAACGGTTACCACGACCACAACTTCCTGACCATTCACGAGCGCCTTACCGACCACCTCGGTGACCGCGCCCCGATCGGCCAGGTTCGCCACCGTGTGCACCGTGTACGTGCCAAGCGCGTTGTACTGGCCGCCGGCGCCCACGAGCGCCCGCTGGTGTACGGCAACAACGACGTGCCGGGCAACATGCTGGCCGGTGCTGTCTCCACTTATGTGCGCCGCTACGGCGTGGCGCCGGGCCGCAAGCTGGTGCTGTCGACCAACAACGACCATGCCTACCGCGCTGCGCTGGACTGGCATGACGCTGGCCTGCAGGTCGTCGCCATCGCCGACGCCCGCCACAACCCCCGTGGTTCGCTGGTTGAGGAAGCCCGTGCCAAAGGCATCCGCATCCTCACTTCCAGCGCTGTGATCGAGGCCAAAGGCAGCAAGCATGTCACCGGTGCCCGCGTGGCGGCCATCGATGTGCAGGCACACAAGGTCACCAGCCCAGGCGAAACCCTCGAATGCGACCTGATCGCAACCTCCGGCGGCTACAGCCCGATCGTCCACCTGGCCTCGCACTTGGGCGGTCGCCCGGTATGGCGTGACGATATCCTTGGCTTCGTGCCCGGCGATGCGCCGCAGAAGCGCGTGTGCGTGGGTGGCATCAACGGCGTGTATGCACTGGGCGATGTGATTGCCGATGGTTTCGAAGGCGGCGTGCGCGCAGCCACCGAAGCCGGCTTCAAGGCTACCACCGGCACGCTGCCAAAGACCGTTGCACGCAAGGAAGAGGCCACCGTGGCGCTGTTCCAGGTGCCGCACGACAAGGGCAGCAAGGGGCCGAAGCAGTTCGTCGACCAGCAGAACGATGTGACCGCCGCCGGTATCGAACTGGCCACCCGCGAAGGCTTCGAGTCGGTCGAGCACGTCAAGCGCTATACCGCGCTGGGCTTCGGTACCGACCAAGGCAAACTGGGCAACATCAACGGCCTGGCCATCGCCGCCCGTTCGATCGGTATCACCATTCCGGAAATGGGCACCACCATGTTCCGCCCCAACTACACGCCGGTTACCTTCGGTGCGGTAGCGGGCCGTCACTGTGGCCACCTGTTCGAGCCCGTGCGCTTCACTGCCCTGCATGCCTGGCACGTGAAGAACGGCGCCGAGTTCGAAGACGTCGGCCAATGGAAGCGCCCTTGGTACTTCCCCAAGGCCGGTGAAGACATCCACGCTGCCGTGGCCCGTGAGTGCAAGGCCGTGCGCGACAGCGTGGGCCTGCTCGACGCCTCGACCCTGGGCAAGATCGATATCCAGGGCCCGGATGCCCGCGAGTTCCTCAACCGCATCTACAGCAACGCCTGGACCAAGCTCGATGTGGGCAAGGCCCGTTATGGCCTGATGTGCAAAGAAGACGGCATGGTCTTCGACGACGGCGTGACCGCCTGTGTCGGCGACAACCACTTCTACATGACCACCACTACCGGCGGCGCCGCACGCGTGCTGCAGTGGCTGGAGCTGTACCACCAGACCGAATGGCCAGAGATGAAGGTGTATTTCACCTCGGTTACCGACCACTGGGCCACGCTGACCCTGTCTGGCCCCAACAGCCGCAAGCTGCTCAGCGAGCTGACCGACGACATCGACCTGGACAAGGACGCGTTCCCGTTCATGACCTGGAAGGAAGGCACTGTCGGTGGCGTACCGGCCCGTGTGTTCCGTATTTCGTTCACCGGTGAGCTGTCGTACGAAGTCAACGTGCAGGCCAACTACGCCATGGGCGTGCTGGAAAAAGTCATCGAAGCCGGCAAGAAGTACAACCTGACCCCGTACGGCACCGAAACCATGCACGTGCTGCGTGCCGAGAAGGGCTTCATCATCGTAGGCCAGGACACCGACGGCTCGATGACCCCGGACGACCTCAACATGAGCTGGTGCGTGGGCCGCAACAAGCCGTTCTCGTGGATCGGCCTGCGTGGCATGAACCGCGAGGACTGTGTGCGGGAAAACCGCAAGCAACTGGTGGGCCTCAAGCCTGTGGACCCGACCAAGTGGCTGCCCGAAGGCGCCCAGTTGGTGTTCGACCCCAAGCAGCCGATCCCGATGGACATGGTCGGCCACGTCACCTCCAGCTACGCGGCCAACTCCCTGGGTTATTCGTTTGCCATGGGTGTGGTCAAAGGCGGCCTGAAACGCATGGGCGAGCGCGTTTATTCGCCGCAGGCCGATGGCAGCGTGATCGAGGCAGAAATCGTGTCTTCGGTGTTCTTCGACCCGAAGGGTGAGCGGCAGAACGTTTGACTCCGGGCCCTGTGACGAGCCGGCTGGCCCAATCGCCGGCAA
>NZ_MOMO01000045.1:0-29503 GCF_009933855.1 Pseudomonas sp. SG-MS2
CGCATTTCTTCCCTTTTGTCGCCTGAGAATCTGTTGCAAGAAACCTGCCTGATTGGTCAGTTAATGAGATTGGCGTCGGCACAGCGCCTGTATTTGCGACTATTGACCCGTTCGAGCGGGCCTCGACGGAAGGGCTCAAAAAATTGTGTACAATCTGCCGACGAAATGTCTTAATAACGGCATTCCCGCCCATCGCAGGTTCCTTGCCCTGCGAATGGCTGTGTATTTTTTGCCCACAGATTGAACAAGAGGCGACAAGCAATGGGACGTTTGACTACACACGTACTGGATGCAGCTCACGGCTGCCCGGGCAGCGCGATCAAGGTCGAGCTGTACCGTGTCGAAGGCCAGCAGCTTGAGCTGGTGAACACTGCCCTGACCAACAGCGATGGCCGCGTCGATGCGCCGCTGTTGCAGGGTGACGATTACCGTACTGGCGTTTACCAGCTGCAGTTCAGTGCTGGCGCCTACTACCGTGCTCGCGGCGTACAACTGCCGGAGCCGGCGTTTCTGGATGTTGTTGTGCTGCGCTTTGGCATCGACGAGAAGCAGGAGCACTACCATGTGCCGCTGCTGATCTCGCCGTATAGCTATTCGACCTATCGCGGGAGCTAGTTGGTCGCTAGAAGAATCTTCGTAGGTCCTTGGCCCGCTCTCACACTGGCGGGCTTTTTTTCGTCTGCTGTTTTGTGTTCTCTCCACTGGCTTGATCGCCGGCAAGCAGGCTCCCACAAAAGGTACGGCGCCGGCCTTATCGAATGGCATCCAAGCGATTTCGCCACTCTCCCGGGCACTGACCTATTCAACTTCTAAAGCTGACGCCACTCCAGTAGAAGCCGGCTTGCCGGCGATGAGGGCGGTGCTAACAGCACAAAAAGGGCGCCGAAGCGCCCTGTTCTGGTGCAATTGTCAGCTCAGAGGAACACGAACTTGGCAATGAAGATCGCGCACAGCACCCACAGGCTGGCCGAAATCTCTTTGTACCTGCCGGTACCGGCCTTCAGCGCCACATAGGTGATGAAGCCCATGGCAATACCGTCTGCCACCGAGAAGGTCAGCGGCATCATGATCACCGTGACGATCGCCGGGATGCTGTCGGTGGCTTCATCCCAATGGATGTGCGCCATGCTGCCCATCATCAGCATGGCCACGTAAATCAGTGCACCTGCAGTCGCGTAGGCTGGAATCATCCCGGCCAGCGGTGCAAAGAACATCGCCGCCACGAACAGCAGGCCAACCACCACCGCGGTCAGGCCAGTGCGGCCACCTGCGGCAACACCCGCGGCACTTTCTACATAGCTGGTTACCGGCGGCACCCCAACCACGGCACCGAACACGCTGGATGCGCTGTCCGCCTTCAATGCCTTCGACAGGCCTTCGATGCGGCCGTCCGGTGCCACCAGGTTGGCCCGCTGGGCGACGCCCATCAAGGTGCCGGCGGTGTCGAACATGTGCACGAAGAGGAACGCCAGCACCACGCTGATCATGCTCACGTTGAACACGCCGGCCACGTCCATGGCCATCCAGGTGGGGGCCAGGCTCGGCGGCATCGACATCACGCCGCCAAATTTCACCAGGCCCAGGCCCCAGCCTGCCAGAGTGACGCCGATGATGCTGATCAGGATGGCGCCGAACACGCGTTTGTAGCTGAGGATGGCAATCGACAGGAAGCACAGGGCCGCCAGTAGTGGGCCTGGTTCATGCATTGAGCCCAGCTTGATCAGCGTGGCCGGGCTGTCGACGATGATGCCTGCGGTCTTGAGGCCGATCAGCCCGAGAAACAATCCGACGCCGGCCCCCATGGCATGTCGCAGGCTTACCGGGATGCTGTTGAGCAGCCACTCGCGGACCTTGGACAGGGTCAGGAACATGAACAGCACACCCGATACGAATACCGCGCCCAGCGCTGTCTCCCAGTTGTAGCCCATGGTCCCGACCACGGTGTAGGTGAAAAACGCGTTGAGGCCCATGCCCGGCGCCAGGCCCACCGGCCAGTTGGCGTACAGGCCCATCAGCAGGCAGCCCAGTGCTGCGGCAATGCAGGTGGCGACGAATGCTGCGCCGTGATCGATGCCGGCGTCAGCCATGATGTTGGGATTGACGAAGATGATGTACGCCATGGTGATGAAGGTGGTCACCCCGGCGATCATTTCGGTTTTGACGGTACTGCCGTGTTGCTTGAGTTTGAAAATCCGCTCCAGCCAGCTCGTTTCGAGCGGCGGAGCGAGATCCAGCGTAGGTGCGTCGGATTTGCGGCTTTCCACAGCGGTACTCCTCAAGTCTTTCTTGTTGTTCTTGGAGCCAGTGACCTGCGCAATGCACTTGGTGGCTCCGCGAGGGATGGCAGACGTCTGACGCCGCTTTGTTGACTTACGGGTCAAGAAGTTGCTCGATGGATTATGCTTTTGTGTACAAAGAAAGCAAATAATGTTTTATCTTTTGTGCGCACAATATGCCGCGCATCGGCTATATAGCTAAAAGCCCACCTGCAGAAACGGCTCAGCCTGTGTACAATGCCGCCATACTTTCCTTCGTGCCTCGAGAGCCCATGAACGAACAGCTGCAACCTCTGAAGAAACCTGCACGTACCGGCAAGGCTGGCCGCAGCGGTACCCAGGACGATATCGTCTATGCGCATATCTTCGAGGCGATCCTCGAGCAGCGACTCGCACCGGGCACCAAGTTGAGCGAGGAAGCGCTGGGCGAGATATTCGGCGTCAGCCGTACCATCATCCGTCGTGCCTTGTCGCGCCTGGCCCACGAAAGCGTTGTGCTGCTGCGGCCCAACCGCGGTGCCGTGGTGGCTAGCCCGACGGTCGAAGAGGCGCGCCAGGTGTTCTTCTCCCGGCGCATGGTCGAACGCGCCATCACCGAACTGGCCGTACAGCACGCCACCCTCGAGCAGCTCAACGAACTGCGGCACATGGTGCGTGAAGAGCGTGACAGCTTCTCGCGGGGCGACCGTGGTGCAGGCATCCGGCTGTCCGGCGAGTTTCACCTGAAGCTGGCTGAGGCGGCCGGCAATGCCCCGCTGGTCAGCTTCCAGCGCAGCCTGGTGTCGCAGACGTCGCTGATCATTGCCCAGTACGAAAGCGGCAACCGCTCGCACTGCTCTTACGACGAGCACATGCAACTGATCGATGCCATCGAGGCGCGTGATGCCGAGCAGGCGGTCAGCCTGATGATGCATCACATGGACCATATCGACAGCAAGCTCAACCTGGACGAGGAGAGTGCCTCGGACGATCTGCATGCGGTGTTTTCGCATCTGCTGAAAAAACCCAAGGTTTCGCTCAAGGGTTGATCGTTTGCCTGGCTGAATGAGTGGCCATAAACCAAACGTCTGCTAGATTCTTGTGAGCAAACCTTCATCAAGTAGTTGGGCTTGCGCAGTCTCCTGCGTTCAACTACATGAGGAAAGGTTCATGTCGACGTCTTTGGGTGTGCGCATGGGAGCCGAGCTGATCGGCACCTTCTGGTTGGTACTCGGCGGCTGCGGCAGTGCGGTAATCGCAGCCAGCTCTCCCCTCGGCATCGGCGTTCTCGGTGTCGCCTTCGCTTTCGGTCTTACCGTGCTGACGATGGCATTCGCCATCGGCCACATCTCCGGTTGTCATCTGAACCCTGCCGTTTCCTTCGGGTTGGTAGTGGGCGGGCGTTTTCCGGCCAAAGAGTTGCTGCCTTACGTCATCGCTCAGGTGATCGGTGCGATCTGCGCGGCAGCGGTGATCTACTTCATCGCCAGTGGCAAGGCCGGCTTCGAGCTGTCGGCGGGCCTGGCGTCCAACGGCTATGCCGACCACTCGCCAGGCGGTTACTCGCTGGGCGCAGGTTTTGTCAGTGAAGTGGTGATGACGGCGATGTTCCTGGTGGTGATCATGGGCGCAACCGACGCTCGGGCCCCGGCGGGTTTTGCACCTATCGCCATCGGCCTGGCCCTGACCCTGATCCACCTGATCTCGATCCCTGTGACCAATACCTCGGTCAACCCCGCGCGCAGCACGGGGCCGGCGCTGTTCGTCGGTGGCTGGGCCTTGCAGCAGCTGTGGCTGTTCTGGCTGGCGCCGCTGATCGGGGCAGCGATCGGCGGCGCACTTTACCGGGGCCTGGCGAAAGCGCCTTAGCGCTGGTGCACGCAGCGCCCGGCGGCGTAGGTTTCGCGCACGGTGCGATCATCGCCCAGGGTGGTGAGCACGAACAGGGTCTCTTCGATGCTGCCTGACTGCTGGATACGGTAGTCAAGCAGCGGCGTGGCCTTGTAGTCGAGCACCACGAAGTCGGCATCGTTGCCGGGGCGCAGGCTGCCGATCCGGTCATCCAGGCGCAGCGCACGGGCACCGCCCAGGGTGGCCAGGTACAGCGACTTGTAGGGGTGCAGGCG
This sequence comes from Pseudomonas sp. SG-MS2, assembly GCF_009933855.1. Classification (NCBI taxonomy): domain Bacteria; kingdom Pseudomonadati; phylum Pseudomonadota; class Gammaproteobacteria; order Pseudomonadales; family Pseudomonadaceae; genus Pseudomonas; species Pseudomonas sp. SG-MS2. Next base: position 4,382 of record NZ_MOMO01000045.1, read on the forward strand.
CGCGCCTTGCAGCTGCATGACCTTGTACGCCTCGTTCAGGGTATTGAGCAGCGAGAAGCTGGTGCCGGCGCCGACGTCGGTACCCAGGCCAACGTTTACCTTGAAGCGTTCGGCCTGGGGCAGGTTGAACAGGCCGCTGCCCAGGAACAGGTTCGAGGTCGGGCAGAAGGCGATCGCCGAGCCCGTCTCGGACAGGCGCTGGCATTCGTCGTCGCACAGGTGCACGCCGTGGGCGAAAACGGAGCGCTCGCCGAGCAGTTCGAAGTGGTCGTAGACGTCCAGGTAACCTTTCTGCTCAGGGAACAGTTCCTTGACCCAGTCGATTTCCTTGAGGTTCTCGGACAGGTGGGTGTGCATGTAGACGCCCGGGTGCTCCTTGAGCAACTGCCCGGCAAGCTTCAATTGCTGCGCGGTGCTGGTGGGCGCGAAGCGCGGGGTTACCGCGTAGTGCAGGCGGCCCTTGCCGTGCCAGCGCTCGATCAGCGCCTTGCTGTCGGTGTAGCTGGTTTCGGCGGTATCGGTCAGGTAGTCGGGGGCGTTGCGGTCCATCATCACCTTGCCGGCGATCATGCGCAGGTCCAGGCGCTCGGCCTCCTCGAACAGTGCATTGACCGACTGCGGGTGCACACTGCCGAACACCAGCGCAGTGGTGGTGCCGTTGCGCAGCAGTTCCTTGAGGAAGATCTTCGCCACTTTGTCGGCGTGATCCTTGTCGGCGAACTGCTTTTCACAGGGGAAGGTATAGGTGTTGAGCCAGTCCAGCAGTTGCTCGCCGTAGGAACCGATCATGCCGGTCTGCGGGAAGTGAATGTGGGTGTCGATGAAGCCCGGGGTGATCAGGGCGTCCTGGTAATGCACCACTTCGATGTCGGCATCCAGCGTCGGCAGCAGTTCGCTGGCATGACCCAATGCACTGATGCGACCCTCGTCGATCACCAGCAGGCCGTCCTCGTAGTACTCATGGGAGGCGTCCAGGCCCACCTCGGCCGGGTCGGCGATGCTGTGCAGGATGGCGGCACGGTAGGCTTTGCGGGTAACGGTCATAACTCACTCGTCAATTGGCTTGGCTGCGCCGGGAGGGCGGCAGCAACTGGGCGATGGGGCCCGCATTGACGCCAGCGTCATGCTGGCCAAAGCAGGCGTTGTAGGTGGCAATGATTTCGCCGGCGATGGACACGGCGATCTCGATCGGCAGCTTGCCCTTGACCTCGGCGATGCCCATCGGGCAACGCATGCGCGCCATCACGGCCTCGTCAAAGCCGCGCTCGCGCAGGCGGTGTTCGAACTTGACCCGTTTGGTCTTCGAGCCGATCAGGCCGAACCAGGTGAAATCGTTGCGCTTGAGAATGGCGGCGGTCAGCTCCAGGTCGAGCTGGTGGTTGTGGGTCATGACGATGCAGTAGCAACCGGCTGGCAGCTCGGCCACTTCGTCGACCGGCTCTTCGCTGACCACCTTGGTCACCCCGTTGGGGATGAGCTCGGGGAATTCCTGTTCACGCGAATCGATCCAGCGCACCCGGCAGGGCAGGGCGGCGAGCAAGGGTACCAGAGCCCGGCCGACATGGCCCGCGCCGAACACGGCGATTTGCGCCTGCACAGCGGTCATGGGCTCGAACAGCAGCACGGTGACGCCGCCACAGCACTGTCCGAGGCTGGCGCCGAGGCTGAAGCGCTCCAGGTGCGGCGTGGTGCGGTGTTCTTCGAGCATTGCCCGGGCAATGTGCAGCGCCTTGAATTCCAGGTGGCCGCCGCCGATGGTGTCATACAGGGCTGTGGCACTGACGACCATTTTCGAGCCGGCATTGCGCGGGGTCGAGCCGCGCTCCTCGATGATGGTCACCAGTACGCAGGGTTCGCCGCGGGCCTGGTGGTCGGCGAGGGCGTTGATCCATTGGTGCATGATTCAAAATCCTCTATGGGCGACTCGGTGCTGTGGTAGGAGCGGCCTTGTGTCGCGAAAGGGCTGCGCAGCGGCCCCAAGATCTGTGCAGCAATAAAGATTCTTGGGGCCGCTGCGCGACCCTTTCGCGACACAAGGCCGCTCCTACACAGGTCTGCGGCGTCAGTGAGTGGAGGTTTCCAGTTCCTGCAAGGCAGGCTGCGCGGCAGTTACTTGCTTGCGCATCTGCTCGCACCCCCACAGCACCCGCTCCGGTGTCGCCGGTGCGTCGATGTTCGGTTGCAGCCGGTAATCGGCAATGCTGGCCACGGCATCCTTGATCGCGCACCAGGCGGCGATGCCGAGCATGAACGGTGGCTCGCCAACCGCCTTGGAGTGGAACACGGTGTCTTCCGGGTTCTTGCGGTTTTCCACCAGTTTCACCCGCAGGTCCAGCGGCATGTCGGCCACGGCCGGGATCTTGTAGCTGGCCGGGCCATTGGTCATCAGCTTGCCCTTGGCATTCCACACCAGCTCTTCGGTGGTCAGCCAACCCATGCCCTGGATGAAACCGCCTTCCACCTGGCCAATGTCGATGGCCGGGTTCAGCGAATCGCCGACGTCGTGCAGGATGTCGGCGCGCAACATCTTGTACTCGCCGGTCAGGGTATCGACGACCACTTCCACGCAGGCGGCGCCGAAGGCGAAGTAGTAGAACGGCCGGCCGCGTGCCTGGCTGCGGTCATAGAAGATCTTCGGCGTGCGGTAGAAGCCGGTACTCGACAGCGACACCTGGGCGAAGTATGCCTGCTGCACCAGTTGTTCGAAGCTGACGATCTGGTCGCGCACGCGCACATGGCCGTTGCGGAACTCGACGTCCTCCTCGGTAACCTGATAATGCCGCGCGGCGAACTCGGTCAGGCGCTTTTTGAGAATCTCGGCGGCATTCTGCGCCGCTTTGCCGTTCAGGTCGGCGCCGCTGGATGCCGCCGTTGGCGAGGTGTTGGGCACCTTGTCGGTATTGGTGGCGGTGATCTGGATGCGGCTGAAATCAACCTGGAAAATCTGTGCAACGACCTGGGCCACCTTGGTGTTCAGGCCCTGGCCCATCTCGGTGCCGCCGTGGTTCAGGTGGATGCTGCCATCGGTGTAGATATGAATCAGCGCGCCGGCCTGGTTGAGGAAGGTGGCGGTGAACGAGATGCCGAACTTGACCGGGGTCAGCGCCAGGCCTTTCTTGAGGACCGGGCTGTTGGCGTTGAAGCGGCGGATCGATTCGCGGCGTTCTGCGTAGTCGCTGCTGGCTTCCAGCTCGGCCGTCATCTCCTCGAGCATGTTGTGCTCGACGGTCTGGTAATAGTGGGTGACGTTGCGCTCGGTCTTACCGTAGTAGTTGGCCTTGCGCACTGCCAGCGGGTCACGGCCCAGGTGGCGGGCGATGTGGTCCATCACCTGCTCGATGGCAACCATGCCTTGTGGGCCGCCGAAGCCGCGGTAGGCGGTGTTGGAGGCGGTGTTGGTCTTGCAGCGGTGGCCGTGCACGGTGGCATCGCCCAGGTAGTAGGCGTTGTCGGAGTGGAACATGGCACGGTCGACGATCGAGCCGGAAAGGTCGGGCGAGTAGCCGCAGTTGCCGGCCAGGTCCATGTTGATGCCTTGCAGGCGCCCGTCGTCATCGAAGCCGACGTCGTACTCGACATAGAAGGGGTGGCGCTTGCCGGTCATCATCATGTCTTCGACGCGCGGCAGGCGCATCTTGGTCGGTTGGCCGGTCAGGCGTGCGATCACCGCGCACAGGCAGGCCGGGCTGGCGGCCTGGGTTTCCTTGCCGCCGAAGCCGCCGCCCATGCGGCGCATGTCGAGCACCACCTTGTTCATCGGCACGTCGAGCACTTCGGCGACCAGCTTCTGCACTTCGGTAGGGTTTTGCGTGGAGCAGAAGACGATCATGCCGCCGTCTTCGGTGGGCATCACCGAGGAAATCTGCGTCTCCAGGTAGAAATGCTCCTGGCCGCCGATATGCAGGGTGCCCTGCAGGCGGTGCGGGGCGCTGGCCAGGGCGGTGGCCGAATCACCGCGCTGGTGGGTGTGGCTGTCGAGTACGAAGTGCTTCTTGCGCAATGCCTCGACCACGTCCAGTACCGGCTCCAGGTCTTCGTATTCGATGATCGCCGCCATTGCTGCACGGCGCGCGGTGTCCAGGTCGCGCGCGGCCACGGCGAGCACCGGCTGGCCGAAGAACTCGACCTTGTCGATGGCCAGCAACGGGTCACCGGCCACCACCGGGCCGATGTCCTTCAGGCCAGGAATGTCCTCGTGGGTGATGGCGATGCGCACCCCTTCGAAGGCATAGCAAGGCGTGGTATCGATGCGCAGGATGCGTGCGTGGGCACGGTCGGCGGTGCGCGCATAGACGTGCAACTGGTTGGGGAATTCCAGGCGGTCGTCGATGTACACCGCTTCACCTGCCACGTGCTTGTCGGCGCTGTCGTGCTTGACGCTGCGGCCGACCCCGGTGGTCAGGTCCTGGCTGAACAGTTCGGCCATCTCGGCCTGGCTCTTGACGGCGTGATGGTTAGACATAGTCGGTCACCCGGGTTTCGATGTGCGGCGTTTGCTGTTCGATGAAGTACTTGCGCAGCAGGTTCTGCGCGGCCAGCAGGCGGTATTCCTTGCTGGCGCGGAAGTCGCTGAGCGGGGTGAAGTCCTCGGCCAGGGCCTGGCAGGCGCGCTCCAGGCTCGCCTGGTTCCAGGGCTTGCCGCGCAGGGCTGCTTCACAGGCGCGGGCACGTTTGGGGATCGCGGCCATGCCACCGAAGGCAATGCGCACCCCGCTGACCACGCCGTCTTCGATGCTCAGGTTGAAGGCGCCGCACACGGCCGAGATATCGTCATCCAGACGCTTGGAGACTTTATAGGCACGGAAGGCCCAGTCATTGCTGGCTCGCGGTACGATGATCTTCTCGATGAATTCGCTGTCCTGGCGGGCAGTGATGCGGTAGTCGATGAAGTAGTCCTCCAGCGGCATCGTGCGCTGGCGGTCGCCCTGGCGCAGCACGATCTGTGCATCGAGGGCGATCAGCAAGGGCGGTGAGTCGCCGATTGGCGAGGCGTTGCCGATGTTGCCGCCCAGGGTGCCCTGGTTGCGGATCTGCAGCGAAGCGAAGCGGTGCAGCAGGTCGCCGAAATCGGGGTATTCCTCATTGAGCGCGCCGTAGCAATCGGTGAGCGGCGTGGCGGCGCCGATTTCCAGGTGGCTGGCGGTCTTGTCGATGCGTTTGAGTTCGGCCACGTGGCCGACATAGATCATGACCGGCAAGGTCTTGTGGAATTGGGTGACTTCCAGCGCCAGGTCGGTGCCGCCTGCCAGCAAGCGCGCTTCGGGGTGCGAGCTGTACAGGTCGGCGAGGTCGGCCACGGTCAGCGGCACCAGGCAGCGCTTGTCGCCGCTGTTGAGCTCGCCGGTCTGGGTTGGTGTGATGGCTTTCAGGCGGCTGATGGTCAGTGCTTGTTGCGCGTCGAACTGATCGCGGCAGGGTTGGCGGCAGCTCTGTTCGGCAGCATCGAGAATCGGGCGGTAGCCGGTGCAGCGGCACAGGTTGCCCGCCAGCGCCTCCTGGGCCTGATGCAGGTCGTGGCCCTGGCTGTTTTTCTGCAGGGCGAACAGCGACATGACGAAGCCTGGGGTACAGAAGCCGCATTGCGAGCCGTGGCAGTCGGCCATGGCTTGTTGCACGCTGTGCAGTTCGCCCTGGTGCTTGAGGCCCTCGACGCTGATCAGTTGCTTGCCGTGCAGCGACGAAACGAAGGTCAGGCAGGAGTTGAGGCTGCGGTAGCGCAGGCTGTCCTGGCCTTTGTCATCCTGGGTCAGCTCGCCGACCACCACGGTGCAGGCGCCGCAGTCGCCGCTGGCGCAGCCTTCTTTGGTGCCGGGTTTGCCCAGGTGCTCACGCAGGTACTGCAGCACCGTCATGTTCGGGTCCAGGGCGTGCTCGCTGCGCAGCTCCTGGTTGACGAGAAACTGGATCACGGGGATGGCCTCGCAATGGTTTTATTGTTGTTGAGCGGACAATAAGCAGAGCTGACACGCTGGTCAATAATTTTCTGACTTAAGGGTCAAGAAATTCTCCGCGCGGTAGTCTGGCCGCCCAGCCTGCCCATATACAAAGCATAGATCGGGCCGCCTTGACCGTTGTCTGGCGGCTCAAATAAAGGCTGCCGCCCCTCTGCGCGACTGCTGGCCAAGTGCGCTACAATCGCCCACTTGTGCCCAGTTCAATGATTTTGAAGGAAAACCATGACGTTCAAGGCGCCGGACAGCCTCTCCGAGCAGATTGCCGACTACCTGGCCGAACGCATCATCCGCGGCGAGCTTGAGCCGGGTGAGCGCATCCAGGAGCAGAAGGTCACCCAGGCGTTGAATGTCAGCCGCGGCTCGGTGCGTGAAGCGTTGTTGATCCTCGAGCGTCGTCATCTGGTTGCGATCCTGCCGCGCCGCGGCGCCCATGTGACCAGGCTCGACGAACGCAGCGTGCGCAGCCTGTGCGCCCTCATGGGCGAGTTCTACATTCTGCTGGGTAACGCCGTTGCGCAGAAATGGCGCACCGACGCAGACCTGCGCCCGTTCCTGGACATCCAGCAACGCCTGCAGCAGGCCCGTGAACAAGGTGACATCAAGGCCTTCGTCGCCGACAGTTTTGCCGTGATGCGCGCCGCCTATCCGTTTGCCGACAATCCTTACCTGCAGGAAACCGTCGAAAACCTGCAGCCGGCCATGAGCCGGGCCTATTATCTGGCCCTCGACCAGCGCCAGGCCAACATGCTCGATTACCTTGACCTGTTCGCCCACCTGCTCGACGCCGTGGTCGCCCGTGATCTGCCGCGCATCCGCGAGGTACTCACCGCCTATTGCCAGCGCAGTTGCGAGCTGGTGCTGGCGGCGCTGGCCCGAGGCTGACCGATGCGCCTGAAGTGCATTCGCCTGGCCGGGTTCAAGTCGTTCGTCGACCCGACCACCGTCAACTTCCCCAGCAACATGGCGGCCGTGGTCGGGCCCAATGGCTGCGGCAAGTCCAACATCATCGATGCGGTGCGCTGGGTGATGGGCGAAAGCTCGGCGAAGAACCTGCGTGGCGAGTCGATGACCGATGTCATCTTCAACGGCTCCACCAGCCGCAAACCGGTCAGCCAGGCCAGCATCGAGCTGATCTTCGACAACAGCGAGACCACGCTGCTGGGCGAATATGCCGCCTATGCGGAAATCTCCATCCGCCGCAAGGTCACCCGTGACGGGCAGAACACCTATTACCTGAACGGCACCAAATGCCGCCGCCGCGACATCACCGACATCTTCCTCGGCACCGGCCTGGGCCCGCGCAGCTACTCGATCATCGAACAGGGCATGATCTCCAAGCTGATCGAGGCCAAGCCCGAGGAGCTGCGCAACTTCATCGAAGAGGCGGCGGGCATCTCCAAGTACAAGGAGCGCCGCCGCGAGACCGAAAGCCGCATCCGCCGCACCCAGGAGAACCTGGCGCGCCTGACCGACCTGCGCGATGAGCTCGAGCGCCAGCTCGAACGCCTGCACCGCCAGGCGCAGGCCGCTGAGAAATACCGTGAGTACAAGGCCCAGGAACGGCAGCTCAAAGCACGCTTGGCGGCGCTGCGCTGGCGTGACCTGGATGAACGCGTACGCCAGCGCGAGTCGGTGATTGGCGATCAGGATGTGGCCCATGAGGCGCTGGTTGCCGAACAGCGCAATGCCGATGCGAGCATCGAGCGGCTGCGTGACGGCCATCACGAACTGTCTGAGCGCTTCAACCAGGTGCAGGGGCGCTTCTATTCGGTGGCCGGTGACATTGCCCGGGTCGAGCAGAGCATTCAGCACGGCCAGCAGCGCCTGCGCCAATTGCAGGACGACCTGAAGGAAGCTGAGCGCACGCGCCAGGAAACCGAGTCGCACCTGGGGCATGACCGCACCCTGCTGGCGACTCTCGGTGAAGAGCTGGCGATGCTCGAACCGGAGCAGGAAATGACCTTGGCCGCAGCCGAAGAGGCTGCCGCTGTCCTCGAAGAGGCCGAGTTGGGCATGCATGGCTGGCAGGAGCAGTGGGACAGCTTCAACACCCGCTCCGCCGAGCCCCGGCGCCAGGCCGAAGTGCAGCAGTCGCGTCTGCAGCAGCTTGAAGCCAGCCTGGAGCGCATGGCCGAGCGCCAGCGCAAGTTGGGCGAGGAGCGCGACCAGTTGGGCGCTGACCCGCAGGACAGCGCCATGCTTGAGCTGGCCGAGCAGCTGGCTGCCAGCGAGATATTGCTTGAAGAGCTGCAGCTGTCCGAAGAGCAGGTGGTCGAGCGCCTGGAGGGCGTACGCGCGCAATTGCAGCAGGCGACCCAGGCTCAGCAGCAACAGCAAGGCGACTTGCAGCGCCTGGGGGGCCGTCTGGCATCCCTGGAGGCATTGCAACAGGCCGCGCTCGAACCTGGGGCTGGTGCTGCCGACTGGCTTCGCGGTCAAGGCCTGGAGCAGCGGCCGCGCCTGGCACAAGGGCTGCGTGTGGAGCCGGGTTGGGAGCTGGCGGTGGAAACCGTGTTGGGCGCTGACCTGCAGGCCGTGCTGGTGGAGGACTTCACTGGCCTGGATTTTGCCGAGCTGGAGCAAGGCGAGCTGCGTCTGTTGGTGGCGGGGCAGGAAGGTGCACGCCGGCCCGGCAGCTTGCTCGACAAAGTCGAGGGGCACACCGACCTGGCCCCTTGGCTGGCCCAGGTCCGGCCAGTTGAAGACCTGGCTCAAGCCCTCGCTGAACGCGCCGGGCTTGGCGAAGGCCAGAGCCTGGTCAGCCGCGATGGTTATTGGGTTGGTCGGCATTTTTTACGCGTCAGCCGGGGGGGCGAATCCCAGGGTGGGGTGCTGGCGCGGGGCCAGGAAATCGAGCGCCTCGGCCAGGAGCAGCTGGAGCTGGAAGCTACGCTGGAGCAGATGGAGCAACAGCTGCAAGCCTTGCGTGAGCAGCAACTGGACCTGGAAGAGCAGCGCGAGCAGCTACGCCGTCGCACCCAGGAAGAGAGCCGCCAGCATGGCGAGCTCAAGGCCAGCCTTTCGGCAGGCCGGGCCCGTGCCGAACAGGTGGAGCTGCGTCGGCGCCGGCTGCAGGAAGAATTGAGCGAACTTCAGGAGCAGCGCGCTCTGGAGCATGAGCAGCTGGGCGAAGCCCGCCTTGTGCTGCAAGAGGCCCTGGACCTGATGGCCCAGGACACCGAGCAACGCGAACAGTTGATGGCCCGCCGCGATACCCTGCGCGAAGGCCTTGACCGGATCCGCCAGGAAGCTCGCCAGCACAAGGATCACGCCCACCAGTTGGCTGTGCGCCTGGGATCACTGCGCGCCCAGCACGACTCGACCCGCCAGGCACTGGAACGCCTGGAGCTGCAGGCGGCACGCCTGAGCGAGCGGCAGGAGCAGCTGAGCCTGAACCTGGAGGAGGGCGAGGCACCGCTGGAAGAGCTGCGCCTGAAGCTGGAAGAGCTGCTTGAGCGGCGCATGAGCGTCGACGAAGAAATGCGCCAGGCGCGTCTGCACATGGACGAAGCCGATCGCGCCCTGCGCGACGCCGAAAAGCGCCGCACCCAGGCCGAGCAGCAGGCGCAGTTGCTGCGTGGCCAGCTCGAGCAGATGCGCCTGGAGTGCCAGGGGCTGGATGTGCGGCGCAAGACCTTGCAGGAGCAATTGCTGGCTGACGGCTACGATTTGCAGGGTGTGCTTGCCACCGTAGAGGCCGAGGCCAGCGAACAGGGTACCGAGCAGGAGCTGGAACAGATCGACGCCCGTATTCAGCGCCTGGGCGCGATCAACCTGGCCGCGATCGAGGAGTACGAACAACAGTCCGAGCGCAAGCGCTACCTTGATGCCCAGGACGCCGATCTGGTCGAGGCGCTGGACACGCTGGAAAACGTCATCCGCAAGATCGACAAGGAAACCCGCAACCGCTTCAAGGATACCTTTGATCAGATAAATGCCGGATTACAGGCACTTTTCCCAAAAGTTTTCGGTGGTGGCAGCGCTTATCTGGAACTGACGGGCGAAGATCTACTCGATACAGGGGTGACGATCATGGCGCGCCCACCGGGCAAGAAGAACAGCACCATCCATTTGCTGTCCGGCGGCGAGAAGGCACTGACCGCATTGGCGCTGGTGTTTGCCATCTTCAAGTTGAACCCCGCACCGTTCTGCATGCTCGACGAGGTCGATGCGCCGCTGGACGATGCCAACGTCGGCCGGTATGCCCGGTTGGTCAAGGAAATGAGTGAAAGCGTGCAGTTCATCTACATCACCCATAACAAGATTGCCATGGAGATGGCGGATCAATTGATGGGGGTAACCATGCACGAGCCTGGGTGTTCACGTCTTGTTGCAGTGGATGTGGAGGAGGCATTGGCCATGGTCGACGCCTGATGAGCGAAGAGAAGGCGGATTGTGCAGGTAAATGCCCCCGCCATGTGCGACAGACGGTGTAAAGTTGTCTTTGGTCGTGCTAGCTTAATGTCACTCGTTTTTTGCGTGGGTAAAACGCCTGTCAGAACATAGAGTTGGCGCCACGTGTTAAAGGGCTTTGAAGCCTTTGTTTTCAAGCATATTTTTATAGAGGCACGGGATTACATGGAAATCGGTCTGCGCGAGTGGCTGATCCTCATCGGCATCATTGTCATCGCCGGTATTCTTTTCGACGGCTGGCGCCGTATGCGCGGCGGAAAAGGCAAGTTGAAATTCCGTCTGGATCGCAGTTATTCCAACCTCCCGGACGAGGAAGGCAGCGCTGAGGTGCTCGGCCCGTCGCGGGTGCTCGATACCCAGAAGGAACCGGAGCTGGACGAAAGCGACCTGCCGTCGCTCAGTGCGCCGGCGCGTGAACGCGAGCGCGAGCAGAAACCGGCCAAGGCCAGCAAGCGTGGCAAACGTGCCGCTGAACTGCAGCCGCAGGGCGACCTGGACCTGGTGGCCGAGCAGCGCGAGCCCGACCTGTTCGCCGATGCCGATGACGATTTTGCTGGCGACAACAACCGCAACAGTGGTTTTGCTGATGCGGGCAGTGCTGCCAAGGAGCTGCCGCCGGTCGAAGAGGTGCTGGTGATCAGCGTGATCTCCCGCGACGAAGGTGGCTTCAAGGGCCCGGCGCTGCTGCAGAATATTCTTGAAAGCGGTTTGCGCTTCGGTGAAATGGACATTTTCCACCGTCACGAAAGCATGGCCGGTCACGGCGAAGTCCTGTTCTCCATGGCCAACGCGGTCAAACCCGGCATTTTCGACCTGGATGACATCGACCACTTCAGCACCCGTGCGGTGAGCTTCTTCCTCGGTCTGCCAGGGCCGCGTCATCCGAAACAGGCCTTCGATGTGATGGTCGCTGCGGCGCGCAAGTTGGCCCACGAGCTCAATGGCGAGCTCAAGGATGACCAGCGCAGCGTGCTCACCGCCCAGACCATCGAGCATTACCGCCAGCGCATCGTCGAGTTCGAGCGCCGCGCGCTGACCCAGAAACGCTGATGTCATTGAGCGAGCGGACCATGCCCTGGTCTTGCTCGCTTCGTTTCAAGCGCAAGAGCAGCCTGGGGCTAATGCCAGTCAGTTAGCGTTACCAGGGCTGCTTCGCAGCCCATCGCCGGCAAGCCGGCTCCCACAGATACCATGCAGTTCTTGAGGTCTGCGCTGTGCCTGTGGGAGCTGGCTTGCCGGCGATGGCCGCAAAGCGGCCCCAAATCGTTTAACTGACTGGCATTGAGCCTAGGGCTGCTCTTTTGCTTTGCAAGAGAACCTGAAGAATGAACGCCGAATCCCGAATCCACGCACTGCGCGCCGAACTCGACCAGCACAACTACCGCTACTACGTACTCGACGAGCCCAGCGTGCCGGACGCCGAGTACGACCGCCTGTTCAACGAGCTCAAGGCCCTCGAAGCCGAACATCCTCACCTGATCACTCCCGACTCGCCCACTCAACGCGTCGGCGGCGCTGCCCTGGCCGCGTTCAGCCAGGTGCGCCACGAAGTGCCCATGCTCAGCCTGGGCAACGCCTTCGAGGAAGCCGACCTGCGTGAGTTCGGCCGCCGTGTGATGGAGGGCCTCGACCAGCCGGGCGCGGTCGACTACAGCTGCGAGCCCAAGCTCGATGGCCTGGCGGTGAGCCTGCTCTATCGCGATGGCCAACTGGTCCAGGGCGCGACCCGGGGTGACGGCACCACCGGCGAAGACATCAGCGCGAACGTGCGTACCGTGCGCAACATCCCGCTCAAGCTGCAGGGCAAAGGTTGGCCGGCTGTGCTCGAAGTGCGTGGTGAAGTGTTCATGAGCAAGGCGGGTTTCGATCGCCTCAATGCCGCACAGGCCGAAGCCGGGGGCAAGACCTTCGCCAACCCGCGCAACGCAGCTGCCGGCAGCCTGCGCCAGTTGGACTCGAAGATCACCGCCAGCCGCCCGCTGGAATTCTGCTGCTATGGCGTTGGCCAGGTCTCGGCAAGCATTGGCGAGAGCCATATCGGTATCCTCGAGCAGCTCAAGGCATGGGGCTTGCCGATCAGTCGCGAGCTCAGGCATGCGGCTGGTATCGAGGAGTGTCTGGCTTACTACCGCGATATCGGCGAGCGGCGCAACAGCCTGCCGTACGAAATCGATGGGGTGGTGTTCAAGGTCAACAGCCTGGCCTCCCAGCGCGAACTGGGCTTTCGCGCCCGCGAGCCGCGTTGGGCCATCGCCCATAAGTTCCCGGCCATGGAAGAGCTCACCGAGGTGCTGGATGTGGAATTCCAGGTCGGGCGTACCGGTGCGGTCACGCCGGTTGCACGCCTCAAGCCGGTCAAGGTGGCTGGCGTGACCGTGTCCAACGCCACCCTGCACAACATGGACGAGATTGCCCGGCTGGGCCTGCGCATCGGCGATACGGTAATTATCCGCCGTGCCGGTGACGTGATCCCGCAAGTCATGCAGGTGGTGCTTGAACGCCGTCCTGTGGACGCCCGCCCGGTGCAGGTGCCAAGCGCGTGCCCGGTGTGTGGCTCCCAGGTTGAGCGTACTCAGCTGGTCAAGCGTAGCAAGGGCAAGGAAACCACCAGCGAAGGTGCAGTGTACCGTTGTGTCGGCCGCCTGGCCTGTGGTGCCCAGCTCAAACAGGCGATCATTCACTATGTTTCGCGGCGAGCCATGGATATCGACGGCCTGGGCGAGAAGAGCGTCGAGCAGTTGGTGGACGAAGGCCTGATCGGTTCGCCGGCGGACCTCTACAAGCTGCAATTCGACCAGATCGTCGGGCTGGAGGGGTTTGCCGAAGTCTCCAGCAAGAAACTGCTGGATGCCATCGAGGCCAGCAAGCGCCCGAGCCTGGCGCGCTTCATCTATGCCCTGGGCATCCCGGATGTGGGGGAGGAGACCGCCAAGGTACTGGCCCGCTCGCTGGGCAGCCTGGCCCGGGTGCAGCAGGCGTTGCCGCAGGTGCTGACGTACCTGCCGGACATTGGTCTGGAAGTGGCCTACGAGATCCACAACTTCTTTGAAGACGAACACAACTGCAAGGTCATCGAACAGTTGCTCGGTTGCGGCATGCAATTGCAGGACGAAGGTGAGCTGGCTGCCGAATTCGCTGCCAGCACTACCCTGGCCGGGATGATCGCCAAGCTCGACATCGCTTCGGTCGGGCCCACGGGCGCGGAAAAGCTGGTCGCCAAGCTGGACAGCCTGGACAAGATCATCGCGGCCGACGGCATCGACCTGCGTCAGGCGCTGGCAGCGAAACAGGCCGAAGCCGTGCGCGAATTTTTCAAGGACGAGGCCAACCAGAAGCTGGCCAGAGACATCGAAGCCCAGTTGCTGGCGTTCGGCATGCACTGGAACAGCGAAAAGAAGGTCGCCGAGGGCTTGCCCCTGGCTGGTCAGACCTGGGTGCTGACCGGCACGTTGGAGCGCATGAGCCGCGACATCGCCAAAGAGAAGCTGGAAAGCCTGGGGGCCAAGGTGGCCGGTTCGGTGTCGGGCAAGACACACTGCGTGGTCGCTGGCCCTGGCGCCGGTTCCAAGTTGGCCAAGGCCAGTGAGCTGGGGGTCAAGGTGCTGGATGAGGATGCGTTCGTCGTGTTCCTGGGCGAGCAGGGTATTGCCATCTGATTGTCCTGGCCCCATCGCCTGCAAGCCGGCCGCAGGTATTGTGTTGCCCTCAGGCTTGGTGCGGCCCCTGTGGGGGCCGGCTTGCCGGCGATGAGGCCGGGCCAGACATCTCGATCTGGACAAGTCATTGAGAAATGATGACTTTTTCTCCGGTTAAAGGTTGTAACTTCGCCCCAGACCGGTACAATGGCGCGGCTCGCTGCTTGGCGAGCCGCGTAGTGGTGGCCCCATCGGTCCCCCCGCATTGATTACCCGTTAACCTGGTCAGGCCCGGAAGGGAGCAGCCATAGCGGGAACATCGAGTGCCGGGGTGTGGCTGGTGGGGTCGCCTCCATTTATGGGGTTCAAAAACCTCAGCCTGTCACGATACGGCCTTTCCTCTGGCCCGTTTACCTCGCAGCGCCCCTGCTGCTGACAGCTTCATCAAGCGCTGAAATTTCGGACAGGCCAGGTGGTTTTCCTCTGAGCACTGCGCTGCATGCCGCAGCCCCTTGCCAAGTGCCTGCAAGCGTTTGACCTGTGCATCGATTTCGTCCGCCTTGGCCATCAGCCTCTGCCGATCGACCTGCTGGTCCACCAGCATCGCCCCGACTTCATCGAGGGAAAAACCTGCGGCCTGTCCCAAGGCGATCAGTGCCAGCCTGTCCGCAACATCGGCGGCGAACTGGCGCCGCTGGCCACGCCCGGCAAGTGACTCGAGCAGGCCTTTCTTTTCGTAGTAACGCAGTGTCGACGCAGGGACGCCTGTGCGTTTGGCGACATCGGCAATATCCATTGAGGGGCCTTGACTTGAAGTTGACTTCAACTTCTATGCTGCGTGGCAGGTTGCTTAATGTCAATTTCAGAGGGCTGAATCAATGACGCTTGCCATGCTACAAGCTGCTTTGCTGATCGGGGTCGGTGCTACCGTGATCATGGACCTGTGGGGGATGTTGCTGCGGCGCTTGGGTATCGCCACGCTGAACTTCGCCATGGTGGGGCGTTGGGTAGGGCATCTGCTGCGGGGGCGAGTACGGCATCAGGCAATTGCCAGGGCCGAACCGGTGGCGAACGAGCTGATCTGGGGGTGGTTGATCCATTATGGGATTGGTGTGTTGTTTGCGGTGGTGCTGGTAGGGGTGGCCGGCGAGGGCTGGTTACGCGCGCCGACGGTGTGGCCTGCATTGGCGTGGGGTGTGGTGACGGTGGCGGCGCCGCTGTGCTTCATGCAGCCATTGATGGGGGCAGGGTTCTTTGCCGCCAGGACGCCGACGCCTTGGCGTAATTGTCTGAAGAGTTTGGTTACGCACTTGGTATTTGGGATTGGGTTGTACTTGAGTGCCGGTTTTATTTCGGCTCTTTGAAGAAAGTGCTCGGGATTACAGGTGTCCCAGGATCGTGCGCCAGTTACTCAGCTTAGGCGAGCCATGCAGGGTGCAATTTCGGCCCCGCTCCGCTAGCATTAGCGATCTTCCGCTCGATCAGGCTACGATGGTTTTTCGATGAGTTATCAGGTTCTTGCACGTAAATGGCGTCCGCGCTCGTTCCGCGAAATGGTCGGCCAGGCCCATGTGCTGAAGGCCTTGATCAATGCCTTGGACAATCAGCGCCTGCACCACGCCTACCTGTTCACCGGTACCCGGGGCGTGGGCAAGACGACCATCGCCCGTATTATCGCCAAGTGCCTGAACTGCGAAACCGGCATCACCTCCACGCCATGTGGCACCTGTTCGGTGTGCCGGGAGATCGATGAAGGCCGTTTCGTCGACCTGATCGAGATCGACGCCGCCAGCCGCACCAAGGTCGAGGACACCCGCGAACTGCTCGACAACGTGCAGTACGCCCCCAGCCGCGGGCGCTTCAAGGTCTACCTGATCGACGAAGTGCACATGCTGTCCACGCACTCGTTCAACGCCTTGCTCAAGACGCTGGAAGAGCCGCCGCCCTACGTCAAGTTCATCCTCGCCACCACCGACCCGCAAAAGCTGCCGGCCACCATCCTGTCGCGCTGCTTGCAGTTCTCGCTGAAGAACATGAGCCCGGAGCGGGTGGTCGAACACCTGAGTCATGTCCTGGAGGCCGAGAACGTTCCGTTCGAGCCTGATGCCCTGTGGCTGCTGGGCCGCGCTGCCGATGGTTCGATGCGTGATGCCATGAGCCTCACCGACCAGGCGATCGCGTTCGGCGAGGGCAGGGTGTTGGCCGCCGATGTGCGGGCCATGCTCGGCAGCCTCGATCACGGCCAGGTCTACGGTGTGCTGCAGGCGCTGCTGGAAGGGGATGCGCGGGCGCTGCTGGAGGCGGTGCGCAACCTCGCCGAGCAGGGGCCGGACTGGAGTGGCGTGCTGGCCGAAATGCTCAATGTGTTGCACCGGGTCGCCATTGCCCAGGCGCTGCCCGAGGCGGTGGACAATGGTCAGGGTGATCGCGACCGAGTGCTGGCGCTGGCGTCGGCCTTGCCTGCCGAAGATGTGCAGTTCTATTACCAGATGGGCCTGATTGGCCGACGCGACCTGCCCTTGGCACCCGACCCGCGGGGCGGTTTCGAAATGGTCCTGCTGCGGATGCTGGCGTTCCGACCGGCCGATAGCGACGATGCGCCGAAACCGGTACTAAAGCCGGTGGGGATCAGCCAGGCCACAGCTGATCCTGCAACCCCGGTGGCAGCGCCCACGGTGGTCCCCGACGCGCCTGTCGTTGCTGCCGCAGCACCCGCTGCAGTGGTTGCGGCCCCGCAAGCCGAGCCTGCGGCTGCCGTCGAGGCAATGTCGGCTGCGCCACCACAACCTGAGCCCAAGGCCGAGCTGGCCGAGCCCGAGCCGGCACCGGAAGAGGAAGTCATCGACCTGCCCTGGGAGGAGCCTGCTGCCAAGCCTGCTCCCGTTGCCGTTGAGCCGGAGCCTGCGCCTGCGCCGGCTGCCGCGCCCCAGCCCCCAGTCGCTGAGCCGCAAGATGCCCAGCCGGCCTATGACGAGCCGCCATTCGATCCGTCTGCCTACGCCTCGGCGGGCATGGAGCGTGATGACGAGCCACCGATGGATGAGGACTACTATGGCGGCGAAAGCGACCCGGTGGGCTTCAGCTATCTGGACGAGCTGGTCGAGCACGTTCAGGAAGAGGCCCCCATCGCTGCGCCCGAGCCGCTGCCGGCCGCCAAGCCCGCCACCGGGCTGGCCCTGCAATGGCTGGAATTATTCCCACAGTTGCCTGTGTCCGGGATGACAGGCAACATCGCCGCAAACTGTACGCTGATGGCTGCAGACGGTGACGACTGGCTGCTGCACCTTGACCCGGGTCAGGGCGCCTTGTTCAACGCCACCCAGCAACGCCGGCTGAATGAAGCGCTCAACCAGCACCTGGGGCGCACCCTGAACCTGCGCATCGAGCTTATCCTGCCCGAGCAGGAAACCCCGGCCCAGGCAGCCTCGCGCAAGCGTGCCGAGCGCCAGCAGGACGCCGTGGCGTCGATCGAGCAGGATCCGTTGATCCAGCAGATGATCAAGCAGTTCGGTGCGACCGTGCGGCAGGATACTATTGAACCTGTAGAAGCCCTGGTCAGTCAGGGTCAGTAACGGATAACCATGCGGCCGGCCTGCGGCGGGCTGCATCACACGACCCAATCGAGGTATACCCCCATGATGAAAGGTGGCATGGCCGGCCTGATGAAGCAGGCCCAGCAGATGCAGGAAAAAATGGCCAAGATGCAGGAAGAGCTGGCCAACGCCGAAGTGACGGGCCAGTCTGGTGGCGGCCTGGTCAGCGTGGTGATGACCGGCCGTCATGACGTCAAGCGCGTCAGCATCGATCAAAGCCTGATGTCGACTGAAGAAGACGACAAGGAAGTGCTCGAAGACCTGATTGCTGCTGCACTGAACGATGCCGTACGCAAGGTCGAGCAGAGCAGCCAGGAAAAAATGGGTGGCATGACTGCAGGCATGCAGCTGCCGCCGGGCTTCAAGATGCCGTTCTAAGGCATTTGCAGTTGGAAAGCCGCCGCTGGGTTCCAGGGCGGCTTTTTTTGTGGTGTTGTTTGCAGGTCGTTGCTGATGCTGCCGGGCGCATGCCTGGATGTTCTGGCGGCCTTTGGATCGAGCGCCGCTTGTGATAGGTGAGATTTGACGCTGTCAGGCTGCGCCGGTATAAACCGCCTCTCATAGAATTATCAGGCCTTTCCCATGAGCTTCAGCCCCCTTATCCGCCAACTGATCGACGCCCTGCGCACGCTGCCGGGCGTCGGCCAGAAAACCGCCCAGCGCATGGCCCTGCAGTTGCTGGAACGCGACCGCAGCGGTGGTGTGCGCCTGGCCCAGGCGCTTAGCCTGGCCATGGAAGGGGTTGGCCATTGCCGCCAGTGTCGCACCTTGACCGAGCAGGAGTTGTGCCCGCAATGCGCTGATACACGCCGCGACGATACCCAGCTGTGCGTGGTGGAGGGGCCGATGGATGTGTATGCGGTGGAGCAGACCGGCTATCGCGGTCGCTACTTCGTGCTCAAGGGGCATCTGTCGCCGCTTGATGGCCTGGGGCCTGATGCTATTGGCGTGCCGCAGCTGATGGCGCGGATCGAGGAGCAGGGCAGCTTTACCGAGGTGATCCTGGCCACCAACCCGACTGTGGAAGGGGAGGCGACAGCACATTACATCGCGCAGTTGCTGGCCGAGAAGGGGCTGGTAGCCTCGCGGATTGCCCATGGCGTGCCGCTGGGCGGCGAGCTGGAGCTGGTCGACGGCGGCACCCTGGCACATGCCTTTGCGGGGCGTAAGCCGATTTCCCTTTGATTTGAATTGCTGGGGCCGCTGTGCGGCCCTTTCGCGACATAAGGCCGTACGCGGTCCCCTGTAGGGGCGGCCTTGTGTCGCGAAAGGGGTGCAAAGCACCCCAAGAATCACTCAGTACTCGCTCAGCGAAAACTCGGTCAGGCAGAAGGTCGGCACACCCGCCGCCTGCAGCCGGCGCGAACCGTCCAGCTCAGGCAGGTCGATGATCGCCGCCGCCTCGAACACCTGTGCACCGGTGCGGCGCACCAGGTTGGCTGCGGCCAGCAGTGTGCCGCCGGTGGCGATCAGGTCATCGAAGATCAGCACCGAATCGCCTTCGCACAGGCTGTCGGCATGCACTTCCAGGAAGGCTTCACCGTACTCGGTCTGATACCCCTCAGATAGTACGTCAGCCGGCAGTTTGCCTTGCTTGCGGAACAGGATCAGCGGCTTGTTCAACTGGTGGGCGATGATCGAGCCGATCAGAAAGCCCCGGGCATCCATGGCGCCGATGTGGCTGAACTCCGCCTCGACATAGCGTTCGATGAACTGGTCGGCGACATAACGCAGCCCGCGTGGCGACTGGAACAGCGGGGTGATGTCGCGGAAGATCACACCCGGCTTGGGGAAGTCCACTACCGGGCGGATCAGGGCTTTGAGGTCGAAGGCTTCGCTGTGCATTGTTGCAGGTATCCTGAAAAACGAATGCGCCAGTATACCTTTTTCAAGCAGGCTTTCAGGCCTCCATCGCACCACCGGCCAGCGCACACAACTGGATCGGGTCGAGGATGTGCACTTCCTTGCCCTCGGCGCGCAGCAGGCCGTTCTGCTGGAAGCGGGTGAACACCCGCGACACGGTTTCAACGGCCAGGCCCAGGTAATTGCCGATTTCGTTGCGCGACATGCTCAGGCGGAACTGGTTGGCCGAATAGCCGCGGGCGCGGAAGCGTGCCGACAGGTTGACCAGGAAGGTGGCAATGCGCTCATCGGCGGTCTTTTTCGACAGCAGCAGCATCATTTGCTGATCGTCACGGATTTCACGGCTCATCACCCGCATCAGCTGGCGGCGCAACTGGGGTAGTTGCACCGACAGCTCATCGAGGCGTTCGAACGGGATTTCACACACCGAGGTGGTTTCCTGCGCCTGGGCCGAGACCGGGTAGGCTTCAGTGTCCATGCCGGACAGCCCGACCAGTTCGCTGGGCAGGTGGAAGCCGGTGATCTGCTCCTCGCCGCTGTCGCTCAGGCTGAACGTCTTGAGGGCGCCGGAACGTACGGCGTAAACCGAGCCGAAATTGTCACCCTGGCGGAACAGGAACTCGCCCTTTTTCAGCGGGCGTCCGCGTTTGACGATTTCATCCAGTGCATCCATGTCTTCCAGGTTGAGGGAAAGAGGCAGGCACAGGGGGGCCAGGCTGCAATCCTTGCAATGGGCCTGGCCGTGGGCGCGCAGTTTGACTGGCTCGGACATTTGAATCGATCCTTGTGGGAAAGCACACATAAGTCGTAAGGGTAACCTACGGCATAGGGTGTAGGCCAGTGTGCGCGAGGATGATGCGCCTTGGCCGAACCCCAGCTGCATCATGCCGGGGGTCCGTTCTTGCCCATAGTGTGCCTGGCAAGCGGGCTTGTCCACACGGTCAACGACTCGCCTGGCTAGATCACCCGCGAGAATCGCTGACGGTCGTGCATCGCCAGATACGCGTCGAACACCATGCATACCGAGCGGGCCAGCAGGCGCCCGGCCGGCAGGATGCGGATGCCCTTTTCGTCGAGGCGGATCAGGCCGTCCTTTTGCATGTTCAGCAGCGCTGGCCAAAGATCGTTGAAATAGCCCCGAAAATCGATGGTGAACGCGCTTTCGATCGGCTCGAAGTCGAGCTCGAAGTGGCAGATCAGTTGCTGGATCACTGCCCGTCGCAGGCGGTCATCGTGATTGCACAGCAGCCCGCGCTGGGTTGCCAGCTGGGAGCCGGACAGCGCGTCCTGATAGGTATTGAGGTCGCTGCTGTTCTGGCAGTACAGGTCGCCGATCTGGCTGATTGCCGAAACCCCCAGGCCGATCAGGTCGCAGTGGCCGTGGGTGGTGTAGCCCTGGAAGTTGCGCTGCAGGGTACCTTCTTCCTGGGCGACGGCCAGCTCGTCGTCGGGCAGGGCGAAGTGGTCCATGCCGATGTAGCGATAGCCGGCGGCGGTGAGTTGCTCGATGGTGGCCCGGAGCATCTCCAGCTTGGCTGCCGGGGCCGGCAGGTCGTTGCTGTCGATACGGCGTTGCGGCATGAAGCGCTCAGGCAGGTGAGCATAGTTGAAGACCGAGAGGCGGTCGGGCTGCAGGCGGATCACTTCCTCAACGGTGCGGGCGAAGCCTTCCGGGGTCTGCTTGGGCAGGCCGTAGATCAGGTCCAGGTTGACCGAGCGGAACTGCAAGGTGCGCGCCGCCTCGATCAGGGTGCGGGTCTGTTCCAGGCTCTGCAGGCGGTTGATCGCGCGCTGCACCGCAGGGTCCAGGTCCTGCACACCGAGGCTCACGCGGTTGAAGCCCAGTTCGCGCAATAGGCCCATGGTCGACCAGTCGGCCTCGCGGGGGTCCAGTTCGATGCCGTAGTCGCCGGAATCATCGTCCAGCAGGTTGAAGTGCTGGCGCAGGGTGGCCATCAGCTGGCGCAGTTCCACATGGCTGAGGAAGGTCGGCGTGCCGCCGCCCAGATGCAACTGTTCAACACGCTGTTTAGGGTCCAGGTGGCAGGCGATCAGCTGGATTTCCTGCTCCAGGCGCTGCAGGTAGGGTGCGGCTCGGCCACGGTCCTTGGTGATCACCTTGTTGCAGGCGCAGTAGTAGCAGATGTTGGCGCAGAACGGCACGTGTACGTACACAGACAGCGGGCGCACGGCCCGGCGGCTTTCGCGCAGGGCGTGGAGCAGGTCGAACGAGCCGACTTCGCTGTGCAGTTGCACCGCGGTCGGGTAGGAGGTGTAGCGCGGGCCGGCCAGATCGTAGCGGCGGATCAGGTCGGCATCCCAGCGTAGATCTTCGAGCATGTGGGCGGTCCCCGGAATGAGCAGCAGTGCCCCGGAGTCTATGGTCGTCTGTAGGAATCTGTGTTGATTTGTATCAAGAGCTAGGGGGCCGCTGCGCAGCAGCGCCTGTCAGTGCCCCATCAGCCAATGCTGGTGCGGCCCCGGCAGTGTCCACAGGCCGAACAGGATGACCAGCAGTCCTCCTGCCATGCGCACGCTACGCCGCCGCAACAGGCTGTTGACCCGCTCCGCCGCCAGTCCCGTAGCCAGCAGCACCGGCCAGGTACCCAGCCCGAACGCCAGCATCAGCGCCGCGCTATACCCCGCATTGCCTTGGCTGGCTGCCCACAGCAAGGTGCTGTAAACCAGCCCGCACGGCAACCAGCCCCACAGCGCGCCAAGCAGCAGGGCCCGGGGCAGGCTGGAGACCGGCAACAGGCGCGAGGCCACTGGCTGGATATGCCGCCAAAGCCCTCTGCCCAGTGCTTCGATGCGTGTCAGCCCGCTCCACCAGCCGGCCAGGTACAAGCCCATGGCGATCAGCAGCAACGCGGCCACCACCCGCAGTGCCAGGGCGGCAGGGCTGCTGGCTACCGCCCAGCCGGCCAGGCCCAGCAGCAGGCCGGCGCAGGCATAACTGAGGACCCGCCCAAGGTTGTACGCCAGCAGCAGGCGCAGGCGCCGGCCCCGTTGCTCCGGCGGGATCGCCAGGGTCAATGCGCCCATCAGGCCGCCGCACATGCCCAGGCAGTGGCCGCCGCCGAGCAGGCCGAGGACCAGCGCGGAGCCGAGCAGGGGAAGCAGGTCAGGCACGGGGTGGTTGGTCCTTGTCTTGCGGCTCGTCGGGCTCTTGTTTGACAGCAGCCTGGTGGCGTGGGTCCTGGTCGTCGAACAGGATGCTGTGGGCAGGGCTTTCAAGGTCGTCGTACTGGCCGCTGTCCACCGCCCAGAAAAAGATGTACACGGCGACGCCGACGAGCAGCAGGGCGGCCGGGATCATGACATAGAGGGCTGGCATGGGCGGCTCCTGATCAGGCAATGGCAGGTTGTGGGGCGCTGGCGGTGGCCGCCACGCCCGGCAGCCGGGTCAGGCGCAGGGCATTGAGGACCACGATCAGCGAGCTGACCGACATGCCGACGGCGGCCCATACCGGGGTGATCCAGCCGAGCGCGGCAAACGGCAGCATGAGGCCATTATACAGGGTCGCCCAAAGCAGGTTCTCGATGATGTTGCGGCGGGTGCGGCGGGCCAGGTCGAAGGCATGTACCAGCGCTTGCAGGCGGTTGCTCAACAGCACTGCATCGGCACTGGTCTTGGCAAGGTCGGTGGCACTGCCCATGGCAATGCTGATATCGGCGGCGGCCAGCACCGGCACATCGTTGACCCCGTCACCCAGCATCAGCACCTTGCGTCCTGAAGCCTGCAGAGCCTTGAGCCGGTCCAGCTTGTCGTCCGGGCGCAGGCCGCCGATGGCCTGATCGATACCCAGTTGGGCGGCTACTTCGGCGACCATGGGCGAGCTGTCGCCCGACAGCAGCAGGGTGCGCCAGCCACGCGCCTTGCAGGCCGCCAGCAGGGCAGGGGCGTCCTCGCGCAGGCGGTCGTCCAGGCCGAACCAGGCCAGCGGGCCTTGGCGATCACCCAGCAGCAGCCATTGGCCGCGGGGCTCCGGGACAGTCGGGATTTCGGCGCCGCTGAGGGCGCAAACGAACGTGGGCTGGCCGATGCGCAGGCGTTGCCCGCCGACCAGCCCTTCCAGGCCCAGCCCAGGTACCGTTTGCACATCCTCCGCAGGCTCGGCATTGCGACCGAAGGCGCGGGCGATGGGGTGCTCGGAGCGGTTTTCCAGGGCGGCGGCAAGGGCCAGGCAGCGGTCGGCGGCCACTGCGCCCAGCGGGCGAATGCTGCGCAGCGTGAGGCGGCCCTCGGTGAGCGTGCCGGTTTTGTCGAAAATGACCGTGTCGATCTGGTTGAGGCCTTCCAGTACATGGCCGCGGGTGACCAGCAGGCCGAGCTTGTGCAGCGTACCGGTGGCGGCGGTCAGTGCAGTAGGGGTGGCGAGCGAGAGCGCGCATGGGCAGGTGGCTACCAGCATGGCCAGGACAATCCAGAACGCCCGTGTCGGGTCCAGGTGCCACCACCACAGGCCTATGACGATGGCGGCCACCAGCGTGAACAGCAGGAACCATTGCGATGCACGGTCGGCAATCTGCGCCAGGCGTGGCTTTTCCGTCTGCGCGCGTTCCAGCAGGCGGACGATGGCCGACAGTCGCGACTCCTGGCCAAGGGCTTCGATTTCTACGTTCAGCGTGCTTTCGACATTCAGGGTGCCGCCGGTGACCCGGTCGCTGACCCGCCGCGGTTGCGGCAGGTACTCACCGGTCAGCAGCGACTCGTCGACGCTGGAGCGGCCTTCGACAATGCGCCCGTCAGCCGGGATCACTGCGCCGGGCAACACCTGCACGGTGTCGCCGCGTTGCAGTTCGCTGAGCAGGATGCGCTCGCTGCGGCCAAGGCTGTCCAGGCGCAGGCAAGAGGCCGGTAGCAGGTTGACCAGTTGCGCGGTGGCCGCTGCCGTACGCTCGCGGGCGCGGCGTTCAAGGTAGCGGCCGGTGAGCAGAAACAGTGCGAACATGCCCACGGTGTCGAAATACAGTTCGCCACTGCCGGTGATGGCCGTCCAGATCCCGGCACCAAAGGCCAGGGCGATGGCCAGCGATACCGACACGTCCATGGTCAGGTGGCGGGTGCGCAGGTCGCGTGCGGCCCCTTTGAAGAAGGGCGCGCAGCTGTAGAACACGATCGGGATGGTGAGAAACAGCGCCACCCAGCGCAGGATGGTGTGCAGCTCGGGCGACAGGTCGATGTTGAATTCCGGCCAGGTGGCCATGGTCGCCATCATCGCCTGGAACCACAGCAGCCCGGCCACGCCCAGCCTGCGCAGGGCGCTGCGGTTTTCGCGTGCCAGTTGCTCGGCGGCCTGGTCTGGCTGGTAGGGGTGGGCGGCGTAGCCGATCTGGCGCAGCTCGGCCAACAATCGCGAGAGCGGCAGGCGTTGGTCTTCCCAGCTGAGCAGCAGGCGATGGTTGGACAGGTTAAGGCGTGCGTCGGCCACGCCGGGCAGGTTGCGCAAGTGCTTTTCGATCAACCAGCCGCAGGCGGCGCAGCTGATGCCTTCGACCAGCAGGGTGGTTTCGGCCAGATCGCCCTGGTGGCGGACGAAGGTCTGTTGCACGTCGCTGCGGTCGTACAGGGCCAGTTCGTCCTGCAACTGCTTGGGCAGGGCTTCGGGGTTGGCGCTATTGTCGCTGCGGTGCTGGTAGTAGTGTTCCAGCCCGCCGGCG
>NZ_MOMO01000006.1:0-11117 GCF_009933855.1 Pseudomonas sp. SG-MS2
TGGCTTCGATGGCCAGGTTGGGCAGGGTGCGGGCGGGGAAGCGCTCACGGCCGGTACCAGGCTCGACATCATCGGCACTGACCACCACGCGCGGCCACTGCTTGAGCTGGGCGAAGCAGTCTTCCACCGGCAGGAACAGTTCAGAAGGCGGCAGCAATGGGCGGCTCAAGTCGCCGCGGCGGTCTTCGTAGCGCCCGCGCACGTCGTTCCAGAAGTGCTCGGCAGCCTGCTCGACGCCCGGCAGCGAGAACACCTGGGTGTCGCTTGGCAGGTAGTCGAACAGGGTCGAGGTTTCTTCGAAGAACAGCGGCAGGTAGTACTCGATGCCGGCGGGGATGATGCCGCTGGCCAGGTCCTGGAAGATCGCGCTGCGGCGGAAGTCGACATCGAAACGCTCACGGAAGCGTGCCTTGAAGCGCGTCACTTCCTCTTTCTGCATGGGGAATTCGCGTGCCGGCAGCAGGCGGATCGAGTCGACCTTGTCGATCGAGCGCTGGGTCTCCGGGTCGAAGGTGCGCAGGGTCTCGATCTCGTCGTCGAACAGGTCGATGCGGTAGGGCAGCTTGCTGCCCATCGGGAACAGGTCGATCAGCGCGCCGCGTACGGCGAACTCGCCATGTTCGTAGACCGTGTCGACGCAGCGGTAGCCAGTGGCCTCCAGGCGTGAGCGCATCTGCTCTACGTCGATGGTCTGGCCGACGTCCAGCACCAGGCTGCTGCCGAGCAGAAAGCGCGTGGGGGCCAGGCGGTGCAGGGCCGTGGTGATCGGCACCACGAGGATGCCGTGGCTCAATTCCGGCAGCCGGTAGAGGCTGGCGATGCGCTGGGAAATGATGTCCTGGTGTGGCGAGAACAGGTCGTAGGGCAGGGTTTCCCAGTCTGGGAACGGCAGCACCGGAAGGCCGGGGGCGAAGAAGCGCAGCTCCTGCTCCAGACGGTCGGCAGCCTGGCTGTCGGCGGTCAGCAGCAGGGTGAAGCGGCCAGCACTGCTGGCGGCCTCGGCGATGGCAAGGCTGAGGGCGGCACCGGGCAGGTTGCCCCAGGTTTGTTTGCCGGCCGTGGCCGACATTTGCGGTAGGCGCAGAACTGACACGGGAGATTGCACTCCAAGCGTTGCGGCAAAGAGACCGATTGTACCGGTGCCGGTGCGTGCTGTCAGGCTCGGAAAGGGCATGAGCACGGGCTTTGGCTCCCACGACAGGCGCTCATTGCCGGTTACGCGTTGGGGCGTCATAATGTAGCCCCTTTTTTCTCCCCCTACATGTGGAAGGTTCCCGTGACTCAGAAGCCCGACCAGTGTCTTGGTGAGTGGATCGATCGTGAAGCTCTGGCTGAAGCGATGATCCCGCTTATCGGTCAGCTCTACCGCAACAACAACGTGGTGAGCTCGATCTATGGCCGCAGCCTGATCAACCGTTCGGTTATCTCGATCCTCAAGGCCCACCGCTTTGCGCGTCACCGTCAGACCGACGAAACCGAACTGTCCGTCCACGAGACATTCCCCCTGCTCAAAGCCATGAGCGAGCTGAAACTGGGCGCCGCTTCGGTCGACCTGGGCAAGCTGGCCAACAAGTTCAAGCAGGAAGGCAACGGCAAGACCGCCGAGCAGTTCGTGCGTGAAGAACTGGCCGACGTGGTTGGCCAGCAGAACGCTTCGGCGCGCAAGGGCACCGACGTTGTCCTGTACGGTTTCGGCCGCATCGGCCGCCTGCTGGCGCGCATCCTGATCGAGAAGACCGGTGGTGGCGACGGCCTGCGCCTGCGTGCAATCGTTGTGCGCAAGGGTGCCGAAAACGACCTGGTCAAGCGCGCCAGCCTGCTGCGCCGTGACTCGGTGCACGGCCCGTTCGATGGCACCATCACCATCGACGAAGCCAACAACACCATCACTGCCAACGGCAACCTGATCCAGATCATCTACGCCAAGAGCCCGAGCGAAGTCGACTACACCCAGTACGGCATCGACAACGCCCTGATCGTCGACAACACCGGCGTATGGCGTGATGCCGACGGCCTGGGCCAGCACCTGGCCTGCCCGGGCGCTGCCCGCGTGATCCTCACCGCACCTGGCAAGGGCGCGCTGAAGAACATCGTGCACGGCATCAACCACGGTGACATCACCGCCGAGGACAAGATCATCTCGGCAGCTTCGTGCACCACCAACGCCATCGTGCCGGTGCTCAAGGCCATCAACGACCAGTACGGCATCGTCAATGGTCACGTCGAAACCGTTCACTCGTTCACCAACGACCAGAACCTGATCGACAACTTCCACAAGGGCAGCCGTCGTGGTCGCGCCGCGCCGCTGAACATGGTCATCACCGAAACCGGTGCTGCCACTGCTGCCGCCAAGGCGCTGCCGGTGCTCAAGGGCAAGCTGACCGGCAACGCCATTCGCGTACCGACGCCGAACGTGTCGATGGCCATCCTGAACCTGAACCTGGAAAAGGCCACCAACCGCGAAGAAATCAACGAGTACCTGCGCCAGACCGCCATGCACTCGGAGCTGCACAAGCAGATCGATTACGTCAGCTCGCAGGAGGTGGTTTCCACCGACTTCGTAGGCTCGCGCCACGCGGGTGTGGTTGACGCCGAAGCGACCATCGCCAACGATAACCGCGTTGTCCTGTACGTCTGGTACGACAACGAATTCGGTTACAGCTGCCAGGTGGTTCGCGTGATGGAAGACATGGCCGGTGTGAACCCGCCAGCGTTTCCACGCTAATTCGCTTGTAAGGCAATGAAAAAACGGGAACCTTCGGGTTCCCGTTTTTTATGGTCTGATGAACCGATCTGGCCGCTACTGTGTCTGTAATGGCCTCATCGCCGGCAAGCCGGCCCCCACAGGTGAAACAGTGGCTCCAAGGTATGTGGTGACCCTGTGGGAGTCGGCTTGCCGGCGATGAGGCCGGTGCTGGCAACCGAGAACTCAACTTTTGCGCACAGCCCTCCTGTTCATCCTCATGCTGCTGACCGCCTGTAACCAAGGCCCCACCCTGGAGCGCCTCGGTGGCCCTGCCATGGGTAGCAGCTACAGCATCCAGTACGTCCGCGAGCCAGGCGGGCCGGCGCCTGTCCAGGTACAGGCGGCGGTGGAAACGATCCTGCAGGGCATAGATCAGCACTACTCGACCTACCGCGGCGACTCTGCGGTGAGCCAGTTCAATCAGCTCCCCGGCAACCAGTGCCTGGCCTTGCCGTCAGACATGCTCGAACTGGTCACCTTCGGCCAGCACTTGGCCGAACAGAGCGATGGTGCCTTTGACCTCACTGTCGAGCCGCTGCTCGACCTCTGGGGTTTCGGCCCCCAGGCCCGCCATGAGCAGGTGCCAGAACCGCAGGCGCTGGCCAATGCCCGCCTGCGTGTGGGCTACCAGCACTTGCGCATCGAGGGCCAGGCATTGTGCAAGGACGCGCCGGTGCAACTGGACTTCAACAGCATCGCCGCTGGCCACGCCGTGGACCTGATTGCTGCACGCCTGCGTGCCATGGGTATCGCCAGCTTCATTGCCGAAGTTACCGGCGAGCTCAAGGCGGTGGGCGGCAAACCCGATGGCAGCCCATGGCGCATCGCCCTGGAATTGCCCCGCGAAAACCGTCAGATCGCCCGCCAGGTAATACCGGTCAACCGCCTGGGTGTATCGACCTCGGGTGACTATCGGCACTATTTCGAGCAGAATGGCCGGCGCTATTCGCACACCTTCGATGCCCGTCTCGGTCGCCCGGTCGATCATGACCTGGCTGCCGTCACCGTGCTCGATGCCTCGGCGCTGCAGGCCGACGGCTACTCGACCCTGTTGCTGATCCTCGGGCCCGAGCGGGGCTGGGATTTTGCCATCGCTCATGACCTGGCGGCGGTATTGGTGACTCGGGCAGAGGGTGGCTTCGTCTCCCGAGCTACGCCTGCTTTCGAGCGGGCGCTCACAGGCAAGTGAAAGCGCAAGCAGGGACGGTAGCTGCCAGGGAATCGGTGGATGCACATGTAGTGCAGGCAAAATTGGCCTACGACGCGACCAAGGGTTAATGTGCGCGGCGTTCACGCTTGATTAGACTGCACCCGAATTTTCTCATGGCGCCCCGGCGGCATGATCGAGTCCCGCGGCGACCGTGGCCAGCGGGCCAGTTCTGAAGGAGTACGCATGGCTGTCTACAACTACGACGTAGTGGTGTTGGGTTCCGGCCCGGCCGGAGAAGGTGCGGCAATGAACGCCGCCAAAGCAGGGCGCAAGGTGGCGATGGTCGACAGCCGTCGCCAGGTCGGTGGCAACTGCACCCACCTGGGCACCATCCCGTCCAAGGCACTGCGTCACTCGGTGCGGCAGATCATGCAGTTCAACACCAACCCGATGTTCCGAGCCATCGGTGAGCCGCGCTGGTTCTCCTTCCCGGACGTGCTCAAGAGCGCCGAGAAGGTGATTTCCAAGCAGGTCGCTTCGCGTACCGGCTACTACGCCCGCAACCGCGTCGACCTGTTCTTCGGTACCGGCAGCTTCGCCGATGAGCAGACCGTCGAAGTGGTCTGCCCCAATGGCGTGGTGGAAAAGCTCAACGCCAAGCACATCATCATCGCCACCGGCTCGCGTCCGTATCGCCCGGCCGACATCGACTTCCATCACCCGCGTGTCTATGACAGTGACACCATCCTGAGCCTCAGCCACACCCCGCGCAAACTCATCGTTTACGGCGCCGGCGTAATTGGCTGCGAATACGCCTCGATCTTCAGTGGCCTGGGCGTGCTGGTCGAACTGGTCGACAACCGCGGGCAGTTGCTGAGCTTCCTGGATTCGGAAATTTCCCAGGCGCTGAGCTACCACTTCAGCAACAACAACATCACCGTGCGCCACAACGAAGACTACGAGCGGGTCGAGGGCCTGGACAATGGTGTGATCCTGCACCTGAAGTCTGGCAAGAAGATCAAGGCCGACGCCTTGCTGTGGTGCAACGGCCGCACCGGCAATACCGACAAGCTGGGCCTTGAGAACATCGGCATCAAGGTCAACAGCCGTGGCCAGATCGAAGTCGACGAGGCCTACCGCACCAGCGTGCCGAATATCTATGGTGCCGGTGACGTGATCGGCTGGCCGAGCCTGGCCAGTGCCGCCCATGACCAGGGCCGCTCGGCGGCAGGCAGTATCGTCGACAACGGCAGCTGGCGTTTCGTCAACGACGTGCCGACCGGCATCTACACCATTCCGGAGATCAGCTCGATCGGCAAGAACGAGCAGGAGCTGACCCAGGCCAAGGTGCCGTACGAAGTGGGCAAGGCGTTCTTCAAGAGCATGGCGCGTGCACAGATCGCCGGCGAGCCGCAAGGCATGCTGAAGATCCTGTTCCACCGCGAGACCCTGGAAATCCTCGGCGTGCATTGCTTCGGCTACCAGGCTTCGGAAATCGTCCACATCGGCCAGGCGGTGATGAACCAGCCGGGCGAACTGAATAACCTGAAGTACTTCGTCAACACCACGTTCAACTACCCGACCATGGCCGAAGCCTATCGGGTAGCTGCCTATGACGGCCTGAACCGGCTTTTTTGAGCGGCTCCGGCCGGTGGCCTGAGCCGGTCGGGGAGACCGATTTCAGCCCTACCCGAGGGTGGTCTTGGCCAAACCGGGAAAGTCTGTAATCAGGCTGTCCACGCCAAAATCAGCGAGCCGGCGCATCAGTGCCGGCTCGTTGACCGTCCACACCGACACATGCAAACCCTGGCCCTGTGCTTTGAGCAGGCGCTCGGGAGTGCACAATGTCCAGTTCAAGGCCAGCAGATCGCAGCCATAGTTCTGCGCGACCTTCAGCGGGTCGAGCCAGGCGTACTCGGCGACCAGACCGCGCTTCACGTCAGGTACCAGTTCCAGCGCAGCACCCAGTACTTCCCGCGAGCTCGAGGTGATGGTCACCTTGTCCAGCAGGCCGTACTGCTGTGCCAGTTCCCGAATCGCCAGCACCGTGGTGGCGGCACGGGTCCGCGAGGCGCTCTTGACCTCCAGTTGCCAGTGCTCGAAGGGGCATTTTTCGAACAGTTCTTCCAGCCGTGGGATGGGGCAAGGCTGCACATGGCCCGGGCCGCCCTTGCGTGCGTCGTAGGTGACCAGGTCGGCTGCCGGGTGTTCGACCACCTTGCCGCGCCGGCCTGTTGTGCGCTTGAGGGTAGGGTCGTGGATGACCATCAGCTCATTGTCGGCCGACAGGTGCAGGTCCAGTTCGCAGCGGGTCACGCCGTGGGACAGGCACTGACGGAAGCTGTGCAGAGTGTTCTCGGGCGCTTCGCCCTTGGCGCCGCGGTGGCCATAGATGAGGGTCACGTTCGTTCCTTCAGGTCAAAAATGAAAAGGCTCAGGAGGCAGGGTCGCCCTGTTCCAGCTGCTGGCGCCGCTGCTGCTGTTGGCGCTGCAGGATGTAGCGGGCCAGCAACTGGCGCTGGGCATCGGTCATGTCGGTGAATTCGGTGCCGAGTTCGAAGCTGCCATCGGCGCGCGGGTCGCAGTGGGTGACCTTGCCGCGCAGCAGCAGGCCGTGGGCGCGGGGCATCAACACCATCTTCACTTTCACCCGGGTGCCTGGGGCGATTTGCTGAGTTTGTGCGAATTCGATGCCACCTTCGGAGATGATCACCCGTTGGGGCTGGCCGATCTCGCCGATCAGGGTTTGCGCGACCACCGCGCTGAGCAGGTCCAGGCGCTTGTTCTGCGCCCGCAGGAACGCCGCCAGGGTGCGGTCCTTTTCGCTCAGCTGACGCAACAGGTGCTGGGACTCGAAGTCGGACAGGTGCAGCTCACTGAGCAGGTTGAATAGTGGTGAATCATCCTGCAACAGTTCTGGCTCAAGGGCTTCGGCCGCGCTCAGGGGGCTGATTTCCAGTGCGATCCGATCTTCGATGCGGTAGTATTCGCGGCGATCTTCTTCGTCTAATGTCGTCATGGCGAACCCATGGTAGCGGCGGTGGTCCGAGTGTAAAGCCGCCGCAGGCGCCTCGCCACAAGGACGTTCCCTTTCATCCGAACAAGCCCCGACATGTTCAGACCTCTTTTCGCATTCATTGGTACGCGCTACACCCGTGCCAAGCGCCGTAATCACTTCGTCTCGTTCATTTCCCTGACCTCGATGATCGGCCTCGCCCTGGGCGTGGTAGTGATGATCGTGGTGCTCTCGGTAATGAACGGTTTCGACCACGAGATGCGTACCCGCGTGCTGGGCATGGTCCCTCACGCCACGCTTGAGAGCGGCCAGCCGATCAACGACTGGCCTGCCCTTGCCCAACAAGTAAAGCAGAATCCGCAGGTGCTGGCGGTTGCGCCCTATACCCAGATGCAGGGCCTGCTGACCCATGATGGCAAGGTGCAGAAGGTGCTGCTCAATGGTATCGACCCAGGTCGCGAGCGTGAGGTGTCGATCATCGACAACTTCATTCAGCAAGGCCGCCTCGACCAGCTGGCGCCGGGCGAGTGGGGCATCATGATCGGTGACAAGGCGGCCGCCAAGCTGGGCGTGGCCATCGGCGACAAGCTGACCTTCGTCGCCCCTGAAGTCAGCGTGACGCCGGCCGGCATGTTCCCGCGCATGAAGCGCTTCACCGTGGTCGGCACCTTCCACGTCGGTGCCGGCGAGATCGACGGTTACCTGGGCCTGACCAACATTGCCGACCTTTCACGCCTGCACCGCTGGAAGGCGGACCAGGTGCAGGGCCTGCGCCTGAAATTCGACGACCTGTTCCAGGCGCCACGCGTGGCCTGGAGCATCGCCCAGCATTTGGGTGAGCAGGAGTACTACAGCCGCGACTGGACCCGTACCCACGGCAACCTGTACCAGGCGATCCGCATGGAAAAAGCCATGATCGGCCTGCTGCTGTTGCTGATCGTTGCGGTGGCGGCGTTCAACATCATTTCCACCCTGGTGATGGTGGTCAACGACAAGCGTGGTGACATCGCCATCCTCCGTACCCTGGGCGCCACGCCCGGGCAGATCATGGCCATCTTCATGGTTCAGGGTACGGTGATCGGGGTGATCGGCACCCTGATCGGTGCAGTGGTCGGTATCCTCGCTGCGCTCAACGTCAGCGCGGCGATCGCCGGCATCGAGAAACTGATCGGGCACAAGTTCCTCAACGCTGACGTGTATTTCATCGATTACCTGCCCTCGCAGATCCAGGCCCAGGACGTGTACATGGTCTGCGGTGCGGCGCTGGTCCTGAGTTTCTTCGCCACCCTGTACCCGGCCTGGCGTGCGGCCCGCACCCAGCCTGCAGAGGCGCTACGTTATGAGTGAGTCGCGCATGAGTGATAAAGCCGTTCTGAGTTGCCGCAACCTGGGCAAGTCCTACGACGAGGGCCCGGAGTCGGTGCAAGTGCTGGCCGGGCTCAACCTCGAGCTCCACGCCGGGGAGCGGGTGGCCATTGTCGGCAGTTCGGGTTCGGGCAAGAGCACCTTGCTCAACCTGCTGGGCGGCCTCGATCGGCCGACCCAAGGCAGCGTCTGGCTGGCCGGCGAAGAGCTGTCGGCGCTTGGCGAGCGGGCCCGCGGCCTGCTGCGCAACCGTGAGCTGGGCTTCGTCTACCAGTTCCACCACCTGCTGCCCGAGTTCACGGCCATGGAGAACGTGTGCATGCCGCTGCTGATCGGCCGCACCGCGATCCCCGAGGCACGTGAGCGCGCCGAGGCACTGCTCAAGCGTGTCGGCCTGGGCCACCGCCTGCACCACAAGCCGGCCGAGCTGTCCGGTGGTGAGCGTCAGCGGGTGGCCATTGCCCGGGCGCTGGTCAACCGGCCGGGCCTGGTGATGCTCGATGAGCCGACTGGCAACCTCGACCACCACACCGCCCAAGGCATCCAGGAATTGATGCAGGAGCTGTCCAGCGCCTCGCGCACGGCATTCCTGGTGGTGACCCACGACCTCAACCTGGCGCGCCAGATGGACCGTGTGCTGAAACTCGACGACGGTCATCTGGTGGCAATCTGAGCCGCTTGCACGGGGTGGCCTGAGCCACCCCGCAACTTTTTCAGTGGGTGTTTTACATGTTCAGACCCTTGCCCTTGTTCATCGGTGCGCGCTACACCCGTGCCAAGCGCCGCAACCATTTCATCTCGTTCATCTCGATGACTTCGATGATCGGCCTGTCCCTGGGTGTGCTGGCGATGATCGTGGTGCTGTCGGTGATGAATGGCTTCCAGCGCGAAATGAGCTCGCGCATCCTCGGCCTGGTGCCACACGCCAGCATCCTCGGCGTGCAGCCGCTGGACGACTGGCGCAAGGCTGCCGACGCGGCACTGCAGAACCCGGCAGTGATGGCCGCTGCGCCGATCACCGAGATGGAGGGCATGCTCTCCTACAAAGGTGCGATGCAGCCCATCCAGGTCAGCGGTATCGACCCGGCCGAAGAGGGCAAGGTCTCGATCGTCGGCCAGCACATCGTGCAGGGGCGCCTGCAGGCCCTGCAGCCGGGTGAGTACGGCGTGGTGATCGGCGAGCTGACTGCGCGCCGGTTCCGCCTCAATACCGGCGACAAACTGACCCTGATCGTGCCGGAAATCAGCAAGGAGCCGGGCGGCATCACCCCGCGCATGCAGCGCCTGACGGTGGTCGGCATCTTCAAGGTGGGTGCCGAGCTGGACGGTTCGCAGGCTTACATGCACGTGGCCGATGCCGGCGAGATGCAGCGCTGGGCGCCAGGCCAGGTGCAGGGCGTGCGCCTGAAACTGCACGACCTGTATGCCGCACCGCAGGTGTCCAAGGCCATTGCTGCCAGCCTGGGCGATGCCTACCGCGCCGATGACTGGTCGCACACCCAGGGCAGCCTGTTCAGTGCCATGAAGATGGAAAAGACCATGATCGGCCTGCTGCTGCTGATGATCATCGCCGTGGCGGCGTTCAACATCATCGCCACCCTGGTGATGGTGGTGAACGACAAGGGGCCGGACATCGCCATCCTGCGTACCCTGGGCGCCACCCCGGCACAGATCATGGGCACCTTCATGGTCCAGGGCAGCCTGATCGGTATCGTCGGCACATTGATCGGTGGCGTGCTCGGTGTGATTGCTGCGTTCAATGTCAGCCAGATCGTCGGCTGGCTGGAGCGGGTGAGCGGGCAGCACATCTTTACCTCGGATGTTTACTTCATCAGCAGTTTGCCGTCCGAGCTGCAGTGGGGTGATGTGGCGATCATCTGCACCGCCGGGCTGGTGATGAGCTTCCTGGCGACCATCTACCCGGCATACCGCGCTTCGCAGGTGCAGCCGGCGATCGGGCTGGCTGGTTGATTGCACTGTGGGGGCGCTTTGCGCCCCTTTCGCGACACAAGGCCGCTCCTACCGCGATCACGTCAGCTTTGTGAGCGGCCTTGTGTCGCGAAGGGGCTGCAAATCAGCCCACGCGATCTAAAGCGGCTCGCTGAACTCGATTACAAACCGCGTCCAGCCGTCCTTGCACTGTGCCCGGATGCTCCCGCCATGGGCCTGGATGATCGACCGGGTGATTGCCAGGCCCAGCCCCGCATGTTCGCTACTGCCCTCGCGCCGCGCCGGGTCCACCCGATAAAACCGGTCAAACAGCCTAGGCAATGAAGCAGCTTCGATCGGCTTGCCGGTATTGGCCACGCAAACCTTCCCCCCAGGCTCCAGCGTCACGCGTATTTGCCCGCCTGCCGGCGTAAACCGCAGTGCATTGTCGAGCAGGTTGGACAGTGCCCGGCGCAGCATATGCCGGTCGCCCTTCAACGTCGCCTCACCCTCACGCAGCAGCTGCACTTCGTTGTCCTCGGCGAGGGGAGCGTAATACTCCAGCAGCGCGTCCACCTCTTCATGCAACGCCAGCATCGCCTGCCCTGGTGCCAGCAGCCCATGGTCGGCCTTGGCCAGGAAAAGCATGTCGTTGATCATCTGTGCCATCCACTGCAGCTCCTCAAGGTTGCCGTGCAGTGCTTCGCGGTATTCCTCGAGGCTACGGGGGCGGGTGAGGGTGACCTGGGTGTGGGTCAGCAGGTTTGACAGCGGCGTGCGCAGCTCGTGGGCGATATCGGCCGAGAACGCCGACAGGCGCTGGAAGGCGTCATCCAGGCGCTGCAGCATGGCGTTCACGGTGCTGCCCAGTTCCGCCAGTTCTTCCGGCAGCTGCGCCACCGGCAGGCGGG
>NZ_MOMO01000046.1:0-1494 GCF_009933855.1 Pseudomonas sp. SG-MS2
AGGGTAAAACCAAGCCGGTCCACCGGGCGAACGCGGGGTGGAAGCAGGTCGGCGGGGATGTCGGCGGGCAGCGTCATCAGGTATCCACAGTCAACTACAAGCTACAAGCCGCAAGCTGCAAGTAAGGGCAGGTTGGTGCAGGCCGGCTTTTTTTGCGGCTTGCAGCTTGAAGCTTGCGGCTGCGCATCATACCCCACTCTGCGCTTTTGCTCCGCGTCGGCGGTCAGCGCGCCTTCAACTGGCGATCAATGGCATCCATCAGCTTGCCACCGATATCGGTGTTGTAGGCCGCGTCGATCTCGCGGATGCAGGTCGGGCTGGTGACGTTGATCTCGGTGAGGTAGTCGCCGATCACGTCAAGGCCGACGAACAGCAGGCCTTTTGCACGCAGGGTCGGGCCGACCTGGGCAGCAATCCAGCGGTCACGCTCGCTCAGAGGGCGTGCTTCGCCACGCCCGCCTGCGGCCAGGTTGCCGCGTGTTTCACCGCTGGCCGGGATGCGCGCCAGGCAGTAGTCGACCGGTTCGCCGTCGATCATCAGGATCCGCTTGTCGCCGTCCTTGATGGCCGGCAGGTAGGCCTGGGCCATGATTTGCTGGGCGCCCAGCGCGGTCAGGGTTTCGAGAATGACCGACAGGTTGGGGTCACCAGCCCGGTGGCGGAAGATCGAGGTGCCGCCCATGCCGTCCAGGGGCTTGAGGATCACGTCGCCATGCTGGGCGGCGAAGGCGCGAATGATGTCCGGGCGGCGGCTCACCAGGGTAGGCGGCGTGCATTGCGGGAACAGGGTGGCGAACAGTTTTTCGTTACAGTCGCGCAGGCTCTGTGGGCGGTTGACCACCAGCACGCCTTCGGCTTCGGCCTGCTCCAGCAGGTAGGTGCTGTAGACGAACTCCATGTCGAACGGCGGGTCCTTGCGCATCAGGATCACGTCCAGTTCGGCCAGCGGGCTGTCCTGCTCTTCGCCCAGCTCGAACCAGCGCGCCGGGTCGGCGAACACGTTGAGTGGGCGCATCCGCGCGCGGGCCTTGCCTTCGGCCTGGTACAGGTCGCGCTGTTCCATGTAGAACAGGCTCCAGCCACGGGCCTGGGCGGCCAGCAGCATGGCCAGCGAGCTGTCCTTCTTGTAGGAGATGGACGCGATGGGGTCCATGACAATGCCGAGGCGAACGCTCATGGGGGTGGTTCCTCTTGGCGGCGGGTAGCCGCGACGAATCGAAAGAAAAGTGGCTCAGGGTGGCGCCGCGAACGCCGCGGGTCAAGGGGCGCGGTAGATGGAATGGCCACCCGGAGTGTGCTAAAAATGAGCTGCAAGCCTTAAGCTACAAGCCTCAAGAAAAGCCAGCCATGTGCCAGTCCGCCTTTTCTTGCAGCTTGACGCTTGCATCTTGCAGCTCAATTTTTTCTGGTAGGCATCTATGGAACAACCCCTGAAGGTGATGGTGATCGACGATTCACGCACGATCCGCCGCACTGCGCAGATGTTGCTCGGTG
>NZ_MOMO01000047.1:0-29747 GCF_009933855.1 Pseudomonas sp. SG-MS2
TTGGTAGAGCACGACCTTGCCAAGGTCGGGGTCGCGAGTTCGAGTCTCGTTTCCCGCTCCAAATTCGATCCTCAGTGCGTCGCTGAGATCACAAAAAAGAGGCCTAAGGGCCTCTTTTTTTGTGCCTGCGATTTGGCAGGTTACCTGCATGCCGGCGACAGCGCCCGCCCAGGTGAAACAGGCTTAACGGCCTAGCGCACGGTGCGCGGCTCGGTCGGCATCTGCATGCGGATTCCACGACACTTGGACACCCAGCCCACGAGCATTTGGACGCTCATTCCACGCTCGCTTGGACAGGCAGGCAGTCGGAGCGCAGCGACGCAGGTTTGAATTGTTAGTCTGAAGTCCCTGCCGCCGTCAATTTTGTTGCGCGCCTGCGCATCGATTCGCCCTTCAGTTCGATCCGATAAGCGTTTTGCACCAGCCGGTCGAGGATCGCATCGCCCAAGGTCGGATCGCCGATCAACGCATGCCATTTGTCCACCGGCATCTGGCTGGTGACCAGCGTCGAGCGGTTGCCGTAGCGGTCGTCCAGCAGTTCGAGCATGTCGCGACGTTGCGCTGCGGTAAACGGTGCCAAGCCCCAGTCGTCCAGGATCAGCAGGTCAGTCTTGGCGTATCCGGCCAGCAATTTGGCGAAGCGACCGTCGCCGTGGGCAAGGCTCTGGCCCAAGGGCGACGCAATCCGGTGTGTACCCATGCTCAGTCAGGCATCGGTCGCTGATCGGTCGACACTGGCGCTGCCGGTAGCCGTCGATTCAAAGGTAGCGTTTTCGCCACTTGAACACCGTGGTTGAAGTGATCTCTAACTGCTCACAGATGGCCTTGGGGTCACCCCTTCAGCGAGTAAAAGAAGTATCCGCGCCCGTTGCCCGAGGCTTCGCTCCAGCGTACTCCTGCGTAACCAATGTTGAAGCGTATTGGCGTCAGCAGGTTGCAGTGAAAAGGAAGCGATGGGTCGGGGCATCCGAGAAACCAGGCGAGGTATGAAGGCAGGCAGTATATCAATATTCGTTAGAAAATTAACTAACCGCTCACGACGCTAGTACATGTTTGCTATTTGCGGCTTTGGTTTGGGGTGGCGCTTTTGAACTTGTAGGAATTTTCTGTTCTGGTGCGGCTTGGTGGAAATAACTTGCATTTTATGCATGTTGATCATTATTTCGTCTGAGGTTGTTTTTGTTGATGTGGGTCAATGCGTCGATGACGGTCGGGTTGCTCTTATTAAATGCATCAATGTTGGCGCTCTGGTGTGCCGCTTCGAACATTTGTTGTCATCTTAGGTATGTCTTGTAGGACGCTTCCTTATTTTAGAAAGGGGGTGGCGCGGCGCGAAAAGATGCGCCATGGTTATCGGGGAGGCACTTCCGGGTAGCGCTCCCGCCCAAGCAGTCGTACGCAATGGTTCGGTCTTGATTAATTTTGTTGGGGGTTCGGTGGCGCTCATTTGGGCGTTGGTTCCCGCTAGGAATCCCGGTTTGCAGGAGGTGGTATGGCTTCAAATAGCTTTCAGAATGAAGTGCCGAAGGCACGTGTCAATATCAAGCTTGATCTGCATACAGGTGGCGCCCAGCGCAAGGTGGAACTTCCCCTTAAACTCATTCTGATGGGAGACTACAGCAGCGGGAAGGAAAAGCGCCAACTGTCAGAGCGGCCGAAGGTAAACATCAACAAGAATAATTTTGACAGCGTGCTGTCCGATCTCTCGCCGAGTCTCAAGGTTATTGTTGACGATACGCTGTCGGGCGAGGGTGGGGAAACACCGGTCGAGCTGAGCTTTCAGCGCATGAAGGACTTCGAGCCAGAACAGGTTGCTCTGCAGATTCCTCAGTTGCGTGCAATGTTGGCGATGCGAAATTTGCTGCGCGAATTGAAGGCCAATCTTCTGGATAACGCAACGTTCCGTGCTGAATTGGAGCGGATACTTAAAGATGAAGCACTGAGTGACGAGTTGCGTAAGGAACTTGCTGCCCTTGCACCGCCAAGCGAGCGCTAGAACACCATCATCTCGACAGACTGGAAGCTAATAAATGTCCGAAGAACAATCTTCTGCGCAATCGCGTGGCGCCACCGTGCAGGTGGAAGAAAACCAGAGCGTCTATCACGCGCTGTTTGAAAGAATAAACCTTGAGCCGCTTGATCAGATGGGTGGCATTGAGGTGTTCCAAAGTATCGATGCGTTGTCAGAAGCGACAGCTAATGAGCGCGTTACTGCTTCGGTGAGCGTTTTTCTGGACCGTCTCAAACAAGTCTCTCCCAAGGTGGAGAAGCTGGACAGGGCTCTGCTGGATGAGCACATCGCCTCGATTGACGCTCAGATCAGCAGCCAGCTGGACGCGGTCATGCATCATCCGGATTTTCAACGGGTCGAATCAATCTGGCGCGGCGCGAAGTCGTTGATTGACCAAACGGATTTCCGTCAAAACGTCCGAATTGAGCTGCTCGATATCAGTAAGGAGCATCTGGCGCAGGACTTTGAAGACGCGCCGGAGATCTCGCAAAGCGGTTTGTATCTGCATACCTATACCCAGGAATACGATACGCCTGGTGGTGAGCCTATCGCGGCGGCAGTTTCGAATTATGAGTTTGGGCGAGGGGCGCAAGATATCGCATTGTTGCGCAATATTTCGAAAGTGGCGGCTGCATCCCACATGCCGTTTTTGTACTCGGTTGGTCCGGCCTTCTTCGGAAAAAACGCCATGGAGGAAGTGTCCGCGATCAAGGATATCGGTAACTACATGGATCGTGCGGAGTATATTAAGTGGCACGGCTTCAGGCAAACTGACGATGCTCGTTATGCGGGCGGGATAACACCCCGCACATTAGGGCGCTTGCCTTATGGGCCTGATACGAACCCTGTGCGATCTTTCAACTATGTGGAGCGAGTCAAGGGGCCGGATCACAGCAAGTATTTGTGGGTAAGCTCGACATTCGCGTTCGCGGCGAACATGGTCAAGAGCTTTATTGCCAATGGATGGTGCGTGCAGATTCGAGGGCCACAGTCGGGTGGCGCGGTTACCGACCTGCCGATTCATTTGTACGACATGGGGACGGGTAGTCAAGTCAAGATCCCCTCGGAAGTTATGATTCCGGAGACCCGAGAGTTTGAGTTTGCCAATTTGGGCTTGATTCCGCTCTCGTATTACAAGAATCGTGACTACGCATGTTTCTTCTCGGCCAACTCAGCTCACAAGCCGGCAATCTATGACACGGCGGAGGCCACGGCAAATAGTCGTATCAATTCGAGGTTGCCCTATGTGTTCCTGCTTTCTCGCATTGCACATTATTTGAAAGTTATCCAGCGGGAGAATATCGGTACAACTAAAGACCGTCGCCTGTTGGAGTTGGAGCTCAATAGGTGGGTCAGTGGCCTGGTCACCGAGATGACCGATCCGGGAGATGACTTGCAAGCTTCCCACCCGCTGAGAGAGGCAAAAGTGGTTGTCGAGGACATTGATGACAACCCGGGCTTCTTCAGGGTCAAGTTGTTCGCTGTGCCGCATTTCCAGGTTGAAGGTATGGACATCAACCTCTCATTGGTTTCGCAGATGCCCAAAGCAAAATCTTGATTGCGGTTGCAGGAGTGTATGTCGTGAAAATCGACCGGCCTTTATGGGCGTCCGGAGTGGTGTTGTCTGCGCAGCAGTTTCAACAGCAGGCCCGCTTTGAATCATGGACCAACCAGAGTATTGCCTCACTGGGCTTGGTCCACCCTTGGGGCATCCGAAATGTGGCGTTTGATGCAGATGCGCTGAGGTTGGGTAAGCTGATGGCCACTCGGCTTCAGTTGTGCCTACCAGACGGTACTTTGATCGACACCGATCGGCTGGATCGACTACCCAGTGCCCTGGAACTCTCTCGGGTATTGCCCGGAGATATCCAGACGGCAACGGTTGTGATCGCTTTGCCACTGGAACAGGCCAATGGTAACAACTGCCTGTTTGAGGGTGGCAGCGCTGAGCGG
This sequence comes from Pseudomonas sp. SG-MS2, assembly GCF_009933855.1. NCBI lineage: Bacteria > Pseudomonadati > Pseudomonadota > Gammaproteobacteria > Pseudomonadales > Pseudomonadaceae > Pseudomonas > Pseudomonas sp. SG-MS2. Next base: position 3,965 of record NZ_MOMO01000047.1, read on the forward strand.
CCCGTCAGATATCACCAGGTATGGCGTGATACCAAGGACCTCTACACCAGTGAAATACAGTCAATCAGCGTGCTCGAACATGCGCTGAGCTTGCGTCTGGCTGATGACGATAATGCGGATTATCTGACCTGCCCGGTGGGGCGTTTGCTGCGTGATGGCAAGGATGGGTGGGCCATTGATGATACCTACATCCCGCCGTTGCTGAAGTTTGATGCTCATGCTGGGTTGTTGCTTCAACTCGACAACCTGCTCACCCAGCTGTCCGCCAAGCGTGAGCGTTTGATGGGAATGCGCCGGGAGAGCAACCAGCGAATGGCGGATTTCGCTGTTGCAGATGTCACGTTGTTCTGGTTGCTCAACGCGCTGAACACCTATCAGCCGGTGTTGGCAGACATAAAAGCGCAGCCTGCTCGCCATCCGGAGCAGGTATATCAACAGTTGGTGAAGTTTGCAGGTGGCCTGCTGACCTTCTCGTTAGACCAGCACATAGAGGACATACCCGCCTACCAGCACGCGGACCTTGAGGCGGTTTTCCCGCCCTTGATGCGTACCCTATCCACATTGCTGGAGGCGAGCCTGCCGTCCCGCGTGCTGGCGCTGATCCTGGAGGTGCGCAGCGCAAACCGCTGGCAGGTTTCTCTGAGCGATCCACGTCTGCTTGAGCCTGAAGGGGCTGACTTCTATTTGTCGGTCCGTTGCCGGCTGCCAGCTGTACAAGTTCAAAGCCAATTCCCACGGCTGTGCAAGATCGGTTGCCCCGATGATGTGGACCATCTCGTCAATGCGGCACTCGATGGCGTTCCACTGAAACCTTTGAGCCATGTGCCCGCCGCGATACCGCTGCGGCTGGAGAATCAGTACTTCGCGCTCGATCTCAGCCATGCAAAGGGCCGCGCCATGCTGGCTGATGGGGTCTGTGCCCTCTATGTCCCGAGTGTGTTTCAGGGTGTCCAGCTCGAATTGTTCGCGGTGCTTCGCTCATGAGTCGCACAGTGCAGAAGCACACCGCAGCCAAGGTGGACATCGACGCGTTGCTGCAGGACACCTATCTGTTGGTTGTCGAGTTGCGACACGGTACCGATGCGCACAGTAGTCCGCAGCTGTGGTCAAGGTGCGTGGCTGATGTCGAGCATGTACGAGCCATGCTTCAGCAGGAGGGTCTGGACCGCCGCAGCGTCGATCTGATCAGTCATGCGCAGTGTGCGCTTCTGGACGAAACAGTACTTGCCCGCGCCGAAGGCAGTGCCCATGAGGATTGGGCGATGGAGACCTTACAGGCAAGGTTTTTCAGCAGCCATCAGGCGGGGGAGTCGCTCTACGAAGATATGCGCTCTGCGCTGCAGGAAGCCTCTGTGTCCCCTTGCGTACTCACAGTATTTCATCGAGTCCTGATGCTTGGATTCCTGGGGCGCTACCGAGAGGCAAACCACCCGGAGCGGCAGCAGTTGTTGACTGCCATCTCCGCGCAAGTGCCGCCTCTGGATACAAGTCAGTCGCTGGTCGTTCAGTTAGGCAGTGGCCCACGGATGCCGATGTGGGGTTGGTTGCGATCTCCTCTGCTTCACATCGTGATGGCAGCTGCTCTTTTGGTAGGTGCTTGGTGGGCGCTTGATCACGCGTTAGGTGAGGCAGTGGCCTCGCTCTTGCCGGTGCAGGAATGAGCGCAATGGCGCAGGTACACAAACAGGGGCTTTGGCTATGGGCCGGTGCGCTGTCCTGGTTGTTGATTGCCACGTTGCCGCTGGCTGTAGAGGTTCAAGCGATCGCTACTTTGGTAGTCACTGCCTTGCTGGTGTTGGGTTGGCGCCGGACTCAGCGTACTGCCAAGAAACGTACACCGTTGCAGTGGGGCAGCGGTGTCCGCCTGCCTGCTGGCTCGTATCGTCATCCTGTCGTTCTAGCGGTCGGCGATTGCTTGGCTGAGCTGTGTGGGGCCTCGTCTGCTGAGCAGTTGGCGCCACGGGTAACAGTGGAGGGGTGTTATGTGCCAGTGCCCGATCTCTTGAAGTTGCCCGCAGCCGTGGCCGATCTGCTGCTGGAGCGGCCAGAGTGGGACGGGCAGCTCAGTGTCATGTGGCTGGTCAATCCCAGCGCCCATACTGACGGCGCAGTGCTTGCGAACCAGATACAAAGCTTGTGCCACCAGGTTGCGATATTGCGCAAGCGAGGTAGACCGCTGCCGCTGCTGATTGTGGGCTACTTCCCGAGCGCAGTTGGGGTGTCGCCCTGGTTCAGCTGGGAAACTGAAGCATCAAGTGTGCGAGCGCGTGAGGTGGGTGAGTGCCTGACGCTGGCCGAATGGGAGCGCAGGGGCACAGAACCTGAGAACCAGGCTGATCGATTCCGAACCACGGTGCAGTTGAGCGCTGCTGTGGGTTGGTTGAATCAAGCGTGCTTGCCGGAAATTGGCAAACGTAATTCCCGCGAGGGGATCGTAACAGCGGACGCCGTTGCGGTTGCATTTTGTCCCAAGTCTGAGGGCGCGCGTGATGGCAACCTCTGGCACCGTTGGCTACAGGAGCGGACTGGCCTTTCCTTCGCAGGTAGTGGGCCTAAACATACAAACGCGTCGTTACCCTTTCCTGATGCACTGCTCCATGTGTTGCCTGGCAGTACTCCACACAGTCGGCGAAGCAGGGCTGTGGTGATTGGAGTCTGGTTGTTCGTACTGACGGCTTGCGTTGCGCTGATTAGTTCGGCGAGGCAGAACACGCTCTTGATCCGTCAGGTCACCGATGATTTGCGACGCTACAGCACGGCTTCGCTGAGCCCCGATTCGGACAAAGTATCGCAACGCCAGGAGGCACTGATGGTGCTTCGCCAGGAGGCGCAGCGACTGGACCGCTACTATCGCCAAGGGGAACCGTGGTCGTTGGGGATTGGGCTCTATCAGGGCGAAAGGCTGCGTCCTTCGTTGTTGGCCGCAATCAACGGCCATCACATCCCGACGATGCCTCAGGGAGTGGCTGACAAGCCACGCACGGTTCGCCTGGACAGCCTGTCGCTCTTCAACAGTGGTAGCGCGCAGTTGAAGCCAGGATCGACCAAGTTTTTGGTGAATGCACTTGCAGACATCAAGGCCCAGCCAGGCTGGTTGATCGTGATCACGGGCCATACGGACGCGACGGGTAGTGACGAACAGAATTTGCGTTTGTCGCGAACACGCGCGGCGGCGGTTCATGACTGGATACAACACATGGGTGACATACCCAGCAACTGCTTCGCAGTTCAAGGCTTGGGTGCAAGCGAGCCCGTTGCAAGTAATGACACGGAACAAGGACGGTCGGCTAATCGCCGAGTTGAAATTCGCCTGGTGCCGGAGGCGGGGGCTTGTCAGCCCTCGGCTACGGCCTCAGGACTGCAACCCAAGTCGCACTCTGCGACTCCCAAAGCTTGAAATGAGGAGCTTCTAAATGGCTATTCCTGTTTATCTGTGGCTGAAAGACGATGGTGGAGCCGATATCAAAGGCTCGGTGGATGTAAAGGGTCGTGAGGGTAGTGTTGAAGTGGTCGGTCAAGATCATGATTTGTATATCCCTACCGATAACAATACCGGCAAATTAACGGGTACGCGTATCCATACGCCTTTTGTTTTTACTAAAGAGATAGACGCCTCCTCTCCTTATCTCTACAAGGCGGTGACGACTGGGCAGACGCTTAAAGAGGCGGAGTTCAAGTGGTACAAAATTAATGATGCCGGGCAGGAGGTGGAGTATTTCAACACCAAACTGGAAAACGTCAAGGTCGTGAAAGTTGCGCCAAAGATGCACGATGTCAAAGATCCGGCGAAAGAAAAACACAATCACTTGGAACTAGTCGAGCTGCGCTACGAAAAAATTACTTGGGCATTCAAGGATGGGAACATCATCCATTCAGACTCCTGGAATGAACGCCCTAGCGCCGCTGCCGCTGGATGAAACCTGGCTGTCAACCGAGGTTGGTTGACAGCCTCCAGCGTCTTGGGTTGAGCGTCCGTGCGCGGGCGTTCAGCCAAATACACCTCAGCTATTCAGATGCGCTCGCACTTGTGGCGGCATGTTGATTATTGACGACAAGGATGCCCTGTATGGCACACGATCCTACCCGCCTGCTTCGCCGGCTAAACGCCTACTGTACCCAGGCACTCACGGCAGCGGCTTCACTTTGTCAGGCGCGTGGGCACAGTCATATCACTGTTGAACATTGGCTGTTGAAGTTGTTTGAGCAGGGCGAGGGCGATCTCGTGGTCCTCGCCCGCCGATACGAGTGGGATATGGATGCCATCTGGCAAGGGCTGCTTGACCACTTCCATACATTGCCGCGCAGCGTTCTCAGCAAACCTCAGTTGAGCGGTGAGGTGCAGCAGCTGATCACCAATGCCTGGTTGTTGGCATCGCTGGATCGTGACTGTGAGCAATTGCGATCCGTTCACTTGCTGGGGGCGTTATTTGAAACGCCTAACTTGCTCAAATGTTCCGCCGCCTGGCCTCTATCGAGCCTCGGTCCGACGCAGTTCAAGCAAATGGAAACGCTGCTTGAGTTTGACTCGGAAGAGCGTCAACCGGGGCAGACATCACTGTTCAAGCCAGAAGTGTCAGGAGAGGCTAAGGCGGCAGTCGTCTTGAAGGGGGACGAAGCATCAGTCGCTGTCCTCGATCAGTTTAGCCATGACGTCACCACCCAGGCAGCAGCGGGGCAAATCGACCCGGTGTTCGGCCGCGACGATGAGATCCGTCAAATGATCGATGTGCTGAGCCGTCGGCGCAAGAACAACCCTATCCTTGTTGGCGATCCAGGTGTTGGAAAAACCGCTCTGGTCGAGGGGCTTGCTTTACGCATCGCCAGCGGGGATGTCCCCGATAGCTTGAAACCGGTGTGTATCCGTACTCTGGACCTAGGGTTGCTCCAGGCGGGCGCAGGGGTCAAAGGCGAGTTCGAGCAACGGCTGAAGAACGTAATTGATGCCGTCCAGCGGTCAGAGACGCCGGTGCTGCTGTTCATCGATGAAGCGCACACCTTGATCGGTGCTGGCAATCAGGCAGGGGGCGCAGATGCGGCGAATCTGCTGAAACCGGCTCTGGCGCGTGGCGAGCTGCGCACCATCGCTGCCACCACTTGGAGTGAATACAAGCAGTACTTCGAGCGCGATGCGGCGTTAGAGCGTCGCTTCCAGATGATCAAGGTCGATGAGCCGGATGATGCCAATGCTTGTGTGATGCTGCGAGGGCTCAAAGCGCGTTATGCCAGCTACCACGGCGTGCATGTTCAAGATGCTGCGGTGCAGGCGGCGGTCAGCTTGTCTCGCCGCTTTTTGACCGGGCGCCGTTTACCGGACAAAGCTGTGGATCTGATTGATACCGCCTGCGCGCGTGTTCGCATGAGCTTGGACTGCGAACCTCAGGCCTTGGTCCAGCTGAAGTCGCAGAAAATGGCCTTCACGGCAGAGAGGGTGGCGCTGGAAGAGGACGCGCAGCTTACCGGTATTACGGATGAATCTCGCTTGGCGAAGATCACTACCCAGCTGGTGCAGCTGGAGAGTCAGCAAGCCGCGTTGGAGCTGCAGTACCAACAAGAACTCGACCTCACCCACCAGCTGCTCAATGCTCGCCAGGGCGAGCAGGTTGATACAACTGTCTGCGCTCAGCTGCAAGAACACCTCAGCTACGTGCAGGGGAGTCGGCCACTGCTGTCCCTCGATGTGTGCGCACGCAGTGTGGCTGAGGTGATCGCAGACTGGACGGGCGTGCCTCTCGGTAGTCTGCTGAAAGACGAACATGCCAGCTTGTTGAACCTGGAAGATCAGTTGGCCGAGCGTGTTGTTGGTCAAGACCCGGCGCTGGTTGCACTTGCCCAACGGTTGCGCGCCGCCCGAACGGGCCTCACTGACGACAAGGCACCGATGGTTGTCTTCCTGCTGGTCGGTACCAGTGGCATCGGCAAGACGCAGACGGCGCATGCACTGGCCCACAGTCTGTTCGGTGGCGAGAAGTCCTTGATCACCCTCAACATGTCGGAGTACCAAGAGGCGCACACCGTCAGCCAACTCAAGGGTTCGCCGCCGGGTTATGTGGGTTACGGCCAGGGCGGCGTACTCACCGAAGCCGTCCGCCAGCGTCCCTATAGCGTGGTGTTGCTGGACGAAGTCGAAAAGGCCCACCGTGATGTACTCAACCTGTTCTATCAGGTGTTCGACCGCGGCTTCATGCGTGATGGAGAAGGAAGGGAGATCGATTTTCGCAACACGGTCATCCTCATGACTTCGAACCTGGGAAGCGACCTGCTGCAAGGTAGTATCGAGCGGCAGCCAGGCATTGAGGAAGCGGCACTGCATGAACTATTGCGTCCCGTGTTACGCGAGCACTTCCATGCTGCACTGTTGGCTCGCTTCCAGACATTGATCTTCCGCCCATTGGGGGCCGATGCACTCAAGCGCATTGTCGCCATCAAACTCGATCAAGTGGCCAAGCGCTTGCTGCGTCATTACGGCCTGCAATGTGAGGTTGATGACTCGCTCTACGAAGCGCTGGTCGCCGCCTGCCTTTTGCCCGATACCGGCGCTCGCAATATCGATAGCTTGCTCAATCAACAGATCCTGCCGGTGCTCAGTCAGCAGTTACTCCAGCGCCAAGCGCTCGGACAGCCCACCCAAGCCGTGACGCTTGGATACTGCGAAGACGCCGGCATCAGCTTGAGCTTTGCAGATGAACACCACGCAGCCGTAGCGGCTGCCGAGGGGGTTTGATGATGTCGAAGCCAATAATGGGTTTCACCCATAACCACTACCTGCTTGAAGTCGACCAGCTTGCTGTTGAGCTTGATGTACTGTCGTTCAAAGGTGAAGAGTGGCTGAGCAAACCGTTCAAGTACACCGTGGCATTCACTTCCCCGGAGCAGGATATCGAGGCTGCGCAGATCCTCGGGAAGGATGCCAGCTTTTATCTGGGCAAGTCTCAATCCACCGTCCAGCTCTCAATGATCAACGCTGCTTCACGTACGCTGCATGGCGTGATCACCGGTTTCAAGCGTGTCTCCGGTTCCCGGGATGAAGCCCGCTACCAAGTCACACTCGAAGCGCACCTGGCATTGCTCGGGCGTGGCAAGCAGTACCGGATCTACCAGCATCAGTCGGTGCCGGAAATCGTTGAAAGTGTCCTCCGTAGTCGCCACCAGTTCGAAGGGCAGCACTTCTTGTTTGACCTGGCGCGCGAGTATCCCAAGCGTGAACAGGTCATGCAGTACGGTGAGAGCGATCTGGCCTTCATCAGCCGTCTGCTGGCGGAAGTCGGCATCTGGTATCGCTTTACCCACGATGATCGCCTTTCCATCGATGTGGTCGAGTTTCACGACCATCAACGCCATTTCCAGTTTGGACTCACGCTACCACATCGCCCGCTGTCGGGTTTGACCAGCAATGGGCAGGAGGGCGTATGGGCGCTCCAAGTTGAGCATCAGGTGGTGGAGCAGCACATCAATGTGCGGGCTTATCATCACCGGGACGCGGCCGCCTTCCTGGATGGTGAGGTTGATCACAGCCGGGGGGGCACCACTACTTACGGCGAAGGCTATCACTACGGTGAACCCTATACCGCGCTGGGTGACGCCATTGACCAGGATGAGGACCTGCTCAGCGAAAGTGGCTACTTCTATGCGCGCCTGAATCATGAACGCTTTCTCAACGACCAGACGCGTTGCAATGGCGTCAGCAGCAGCGTAACGCTTGCCCCAGGGCAAGTGCTGACGGTCTCTGACGGGGCACCACAGGTGTTCGAGCCTGGGGTGGTCATTACACATTTGACCGTCGAGGCAGCACGCGACCGGAGCTTGGAAGCCAGGTTCGACGCGATTCCCTATTCGGAGTCGATAGGCTTTCGGCCCAGATTGCTGGGCAAGCCACAGATCGCCGGTACGGTGCCGGCGCGAGTTACCAGTACTCAAAAGAACGATTCCTACGGCCATATCGATATGGAGGGACGTTACCGGGTCAATTTCCTGTTTGACCGGGACACCTGGCGTGCAGGCGAGGAGAGTGTCTGGCTACGACTGGCACGGCCTTACGCGGGTGACACCCATGGCCTGCACTTGCCGTTGATCTGCGGTACCGAAGTGGCGGTGGCGTTTGAGCAAGGCGATCCGGACCGCCCCTACATCGCTTATGCCTTGCACGACAGTGAACATCCCGACCACGTGACGCTGCGCAACTACAAACGCAATGTGCTGCGGACCCCGGCCAACAACAAGTTGCGCATGGACGATACGCGCGGCCAAGAGCACATCAAGCTCAGTACCGAGCATAGTGGCAAGAGCCAGCTCAATCTGGGGCACGTGGTCGACGCTGAGCGTAACCCACGAGGTGGGGGGGCAGAGCTGCGCACCGATGGGCATGTCGCCATGCGCGGTGGAAGCGGCATTTTCATCAGCGCCGATGCACAGCCTGGGGCCAAGGGAAACATGCTCGAAATGGCCGCGGCCCTAGAGCGACTGGACCAGGCCAATGAGCAGTTGGAAGGGCTGTCGGTAGATGCGCAGGCGTGTAAGGCGGAGCCTGCGGATGTCCAAGCCCAGTTGGACCTGCTTAAGCAAGATCTGGAAAAGCTGAAATCCTCGGTGCTGTTGCTCAGTGCGCCTCAAGGGATCTCGATTACCAGTGGTGGTCATCTTCAGCTGGCGGCGCAAAAGAACCTGATGCTCAACGCCGGCGGCGAGGCCGATATGAGCGTGGTCAAACGCTTGTTTGTTGGAATAGGACAGGGACTCAGTCTGTTCGTGCGCAAATTGGGCATCAAGCTCATTGCCAACCAAGGGCCAGTCAGTATCCAGGCGCAGAACGATACCTTGTCGCTAATTGCACGGCATGGTCTGGACATTTCTAGTACTGAAGATGAAGTCCGGATCACTGCGAAAAAGAAGATTACGCTCAATGCCGGTGGGAGTTACATAGCGATAGAGGCGTGCAGTATTGAATCCGGCACTGAGGGGGACTATATCATTAAGTCCGCCTGTTTTGAGCATATGGATGCAATTTCTAAAGGTGTAGATTCCTTAAAGTTACCTGCGTCAGTAGGGGCTCTACAAGAGTTTGACGAGCAGTTCCAGATTTTTGAAGAGGATGGCCAGTCCGCAATGATTGGTGTTCCGTATAAGGTCACCAGTGAATCTGGAAAGGTTTGGCTGGGAAGAACTGACAGCCAGGGCCGTACCGAGCGTGTAAAAACTCTCAAGGCAGAAAAGTTGTCGTTGGTTTTTGGTCGTGAGCTCGAACACCGATCGGAAGCTGGCGAGTAGTGTTATTGGATGAATGAATAAGGCCTCTGCTGAGCGATGGGTACGAGTCTGGATAAATGGTTTGTTAGTGAAGTGTCGGGTATGGGTTGAATTGGTTTTTAATTGAGTCTGGCAGCATTATCTAGGGTGGTGGTATGCAAGAAATCAAGGGGGCGGTGAGCAGCAATTCAGGTGCGGAAAGCCTTGTGAAAGTTATCTCGACGGCGAATGGGCTCTCATGGGTTAGTCCAGGTGAGAATGACGGTTTTTATATTTCAGACCAAGCAGAGTTTCCAGAGATTACATTTGAGGTGAGAGTGCAAGGTGCCTTGCCTTTGAGCTGGTCGTGGGAAGTGGAATGGGATGCAAAAGTTAGTGGGCTAAAAGAACGGGCAAGGAAAGCCAGTTCCTTGCAGGAATTTAAGAAGTCAGGATCGTTCACTAGCAATAGTCAAATTTGGATTGCAGAGTTGGATGGAGAGGTTTTAGGAGGGAGGTTGACGGTTACGGTGGTCTCTGGTGGGAACAGTATTAAACGATCTGTGATAATCAAGGGGAAGAACCCGTCCAAGGAAGCAGTTGCTGCGTACGTGGGCGATTTGGATGACATGGATGGGTTTGAGAAGCTGTTGGAACAGGAAACGGGAAGTAAGCACTTCATTAATCTTGATGGGGAGCCAATTGTCGCCTTTGATAAAGGTTATGGTATTACGCAGATGACGAATCCAGCGCCTACTTATGAGCAGGCTTGGAGTTGGAAGGAAAATATTTTAGGCGGGTCGGGCATATACAAAGATAAGGTCTTTGCGGCAAAAAAATATCTAGGTCAGCAGGGGCGGGCTTACACGGATGATCAGTTGCAGCATGAGGTGTTTAGTCGTTGGAATGGTGGGTCCTATCATCAGTGGGATAGTGTTGCAGAGGTCTGGGTCAGAAAGAAAAGTATTCTCTGTGATTCAAATGCGGGAAATATTGGTTGGTCTATGGATAAAGAAAAGAATAAGGGAAAAACTGAGAGTGAGCTTCGGGAAAGGGATAAAGATAAGTACCGGGACGGTGGGAAAGGCCAAACCAAGGATCATCCCTGGCAGTACAGTGGGGTGTGTTATGCGGATCACGTTCTTGATAAATAAGCGATGGCTAAGTTTGATTGGTTTTTTTCTCAATACCTTTTGGGTTGCCGGAGTGTACGCCAGCGAGGTCCGTTGGATTGATGCCAAGGATGGGCAGGTGATGGTGAGAGCCAAAAATGGAAGCGAATATGTCCTAAGCGTTCCCATAGGAGTAAAAGGGGTCTATTTTGATGGGAATCTGCATCGTGTAAGTGACAAAGAGTACCTGTCTATATTCCAAGTGAGTGCCTCGAACCCAGTACGGCCCGATGGGTTCTGTGGTTCTGGAGATGAGGTCTGGCTTCAGTTATATGAATCTTCGTCTAAGGTGAGTAGTCGTATATTAGTAAGCAGCTGCCTGCACTCGGTCTCGCTAGCGAGCCAAAACTCAGGTCAGGAACGGCAGGATAATGATTATTCATCAGTGAAATGGGATGAGTATGGTTTTTCAATTGAGTGGTTCGGCCGGGTCGACAGCTTCGGTCGAGTCATTTCGCTTACTCGTTATAGATTGTGCAGCGACTCCTTCTGCGCCTCGGACTTTTTACAGGGCGAGCCTGGAAATTGATGAGCTCAAGTACTCTGTATGGGGAATATTTCGTGATTGGGATTGTCAGGGTTGGCGACAAAAATACGGCGGGTGGCGTGACACCTGAACAACGCAGGGATGAGACCTACGCACAATCGCCTCCACAGCGGTGCCCATCGAAGGCCGAATATGGCAGTTAAGAATCAGAAAGTTTATGAAGAGGCGCGACGGCCGAGCCCCCCAAGATGGTCGATTTGGCTTGGAATGTTGCTGCTGTTTATGCTCTTGGGGTTGATGGGCGGAATATTGTTTGTCGGTCAAGCGCCACCTGTAGATGCAGGAGGGATTTGGCAGGTAGCCCTAGGTACCCCTGTTCTGGTTTGGGTGATGGCAATTTCCACTAGGGTGATTATTTATGCGAGTTACGTTCGGGTTGCTGATGGGTGGGATGAGGCTAGGACGAAGGACTTGGAACAAAAATATAAAGTTGGTCGGCGTTCATTACAGGTGTGGGGCACAAGCGCCTATACGGCTTTAAGACGTCAAAGTGTAAGTGCAGAAGGCCAAGTCAGTAAACTTCTGGCGGGCGTTAGAGCTATTAAAAGCCAGCCATTTAGGATTGGAGGGAATGTAATACGCCATAGCTGCATAGACGGGGATGGTAATGCCGATCCAGAGCAAATATTGCTGCAGGCGTTCGAGCAAGTGTTGACTGATCTTGCACAGGTCTTAGATGGGTTGGCTGATGACATCCCTCTGAAGGTGCTCGTAGAGGGTGACAGTCAAATAACAGAGGCAACTTTACACCGTATATGGCGGAGCGTATGGTGCAAGTCAGGGGTTCGTCAGTCTACGGAAATTATCAGCGATGCCGGATTATTGGCCGTGAATCAATGGCTTGATCGAGGGGTCGAGGATAATTCGCTGCTCTTGATTGTTGCATTTCAATTTGCTCCGGAACAACCGAGAGATACAGCTGAAGTAGTGGTGGGCCTGCTATTAGGTAGCTGCAGTCCGGTACCGTCATTACATCCAATAGCTTGTCTGCATCGACCGGAATTTTTGCGTGCCCCTGATTCGGATGTCGATTTATCTGTGCAGCAGGCGCTGGAGTGGGTACCTATAAATGCGTGCTCGATTGAGCATGTTTGGCGATCGGGAGTTGACCGATATCACGATAGCCTGGTGACAATGGCGTTAACAAGCTTGAGCGGGGCTGGAGCCGAAAAAAAGAAATTTCACGATTTAGATTCATTGCTTGGGTCAGCAGGTAGAGCAGCCCCTTGGTTGGCGATTTCGCTCGCATCGGAGAGTATTAAATTGAGTGCGGGAGCGCAATTTGTTATTACTGGTGGCTCTGATGATTCGCTCTTTTGCCACTGCGCAGTGACACCAGCTTCGCCAAATTCGGTCTAAGTCTTTAGATGCTCGCAATAGTAATGTGGGTGCTTGGGATAATTCCTTTCATTGCTGTCGTTACGATCTTTGCGTTGGTGGTGTTCTGAGGTTGTCTTGGAGGGGTAGACTTGTTATCTGATAGAGTTGTTGAGTTGACGTGGTTGTTCTTTTTGACTGCTGCTGTGGTGGTATTGTCTGGAGGAGTTCTCCTGGTATTAGGGCGTCGCGTTGGTGGGTCAACTTATCGCCGTCACTCTTCTGTAGATCAAACCCAGGCAGACAGTAGGTCAGAAGTGAAGCGTACGTCGCATGGCATGTCGATAGACAATATCAGCCTAATACGAGAGTGCCTCCGTCATAAATATGGTTGGTCATGGTGTTTCAAGGTGCGTCTGTTCTTGGTGGTTGGCGAAACTCCTCCCGTCAGTTCTGTTGCGCCAAGGTTGATCGATGAGCATTGGTTGGAAGGGCGGGCAGTTATACTTCTGTACGGTGGCAGTCTTATTTCCAGTCTGAACACCGTCCTGCTCGACGAATGGCAACGGCAGTTTCGCTGGCGCGGTATTGATGGTGTCGTTTGGGCGCTGAGCGACCGCATGGTCGACGACGCTGCCTACATGAGTGCGAGCATTCATCATCTGCAGGATATGAGCTGTCATCTAGGCAGGCAATTGCCTGTGCATGTGTGGCAAATCTGTGAAAGCCAATGGGACCAGTCGGGGCGCGACATCGAGGCGGTTGGCTGTTTGCTTCCCACTCGGCGGGCCGCAGTTCATTGGGAAGAGCATTTGTGCGCCCTGCAGCACTCGCTACGCGAACAAGGTTTGGCGCAGATGCAGAACCACATGGCCCACGATTTCTTACTTCGGCTTGCTCGCGACTTGCAAATTGACGGTGCTGCACAATGGTATCGCCTGATTGAGTCCCTCTCAGGAAGGGGCACACGTGGCATCCAGATCCGTGGCGTGTGGTTCAGTTTGCCAGTTCAGAGACCAGAACCGGAGTCGGCAATTGAACATCACTGGCCAGAAGACCCTGCATGGTCAGGGATCCTCAGCGATCGCTCTGCCCGAGCCCGACGACTGGGTTGGCACCCAGGCAGAGTCGCCTACGTTTCTGCGCTGGGCCTAGCTTCCATCTGGGGCATCGGCTTGCTGTTGTCGTTTGCCAGCAACCGTGCCGAGGTCGGTCAGATAGCGGTGGCGTACAGGGCGCTTCAGCAACCTGTAACAGGCACCGACACTCAACAGGCACTGGGCGAGCTTGTACGCGAACTCTCCCGCCTGGACTATCGATCAGAACACGGCGCACCGTGGTACCAGCGTTTTGGCCTGAACCGGTCCCACGACCTGCGCGAAGCGGTGTGGCCGCTCTATACGCAAGCCAATAACCAACTGCTCCGTGACCCCGCCGTCTCTGAACTGGAAAAACGGCTCAAGGCGTTGGTCAACTTACCTCCGGCGAGTCCCCAGCGCGCCAAGCGGGCCCGGCTGACGTACAACTACCTCAAAGCCTATCTGATGCTGGCGCGCCCGGAAAAAGCCGATGCGGCTTTCTTGGCCGAGACCTTGGGCGCTGCCGAACCGGCACTGTGGACGTTCTACGGCCAGCATCTGCCCGATCACCCGGATTGGGCGATCAAGGCCGACCTCAGGTTGATCGCCCAAACGCGTCACGTGCTGCTGCGCGAACTGGGCCAGCGAAACGCCGAAAGCAGCCTGTATCAGCAGGTCCTCGACACCGCGGCGAACCACTACCCGGCGTTGGGCTTGCAGCAGATGGTCGGCGACACCGATGCAACCGCCTTGTTCGCCAGTGCTGCACAAGTCCCCGGTGTGTTCACCCGCCAAGCGTGGGAAGGGCGGGTACGTGCAGCCATTGAAGAGGCGGCGCAGGCGCGCCGCGAAGAGATCGACTGGGTGCTCAGCGACAACCCCAACGACATTGCCAAGGAGCTGAGCCCCGACGAACTCAGCGAGCGGTTGACCACGCGCTACTTCCAGGATTACAGCAGTGCCTGGCTGGGCTTCCTCAACAGCCTGCGCTGGCAGCAGAGCCATGGCCTGAGCGATGTGATTGCACAGTTGACGCTGATGAGCGATGTGCGTCAGTCGCCATTTATCGCCCTGATGAACACGTTGAGTTACCAGGGCCAGGCAGGCGTTCGTGGCCAGGCCTTGGCCGATTCCCTGATTGAATCCGCACAGCAGTTGGTGGGGCAAAAAGCAGCGCCGATAGTCGATCAACTTCCCCAAACACTAAACGGCCCGCTCGACAGCACCTTTGGCCCCTTGATGGCGTTGCTGGGAAAGGAGGCGGAAGGGCGATCGGGCGATGACCGTTTGAGCCTGCAAACCTTCCTCACGCGGGTCACCGGCGTGCGCTTGAAGCTGCAGCAGGTGGTCAATGCGCCCGATCCTGAAGCAATGATCCAGGCCTTGGCGCAGACGGTATTCCAAGGTAAAAGCGTGGACCTGACCGATACCCAGGCCTATGGCAACCTGATCGCCGCCAGCCTGGGCGCCGACTGGGGCGCGGCTGCCAATACGCTCTTCGTGCAGCCGCTGGATCAGGCCTGGCAACAGATTCTGCAGCCGTCGTCGGCAGGCCTCAACAGGGCGTGGCAGCGCTCGATCGTCGATCAGTGGCAGGGTGCTTTCAGCGGCCGGTATCCCTTCGCGGCCACCAGCATTGGCGCCTCGTTGCCCATGCTGGGGCAGATGATCCGCGCCGACTCCGGGCGGATCGAACAGTTTCTGGCCCAGCAGCTCACGGGGCTTCTACGAAAAGAAGGTAGCCGCTGGGTGGCAGACCCGCGGCAAAGCCAGGGGCTGCGTTTCAACCCGGACTTTCTGACAGCGATCAATCAGCTCAGTCGTCTGGCCGATGTGCTGTACACCGATGGCGGTATGGGCTTGAGCTTCGAGCTGCAAGGCAAACCTGTGCGTGATGTGGTGCAGACCACGTTCGTGCTCAATGGTGAAAAGCACCATTACTTCAACCAGCGAGAAAGCTGGCAACGCTTTCGCTGGCCCGGGCAGGGTGACCATCCCGGCATCAGCCTGACGTGGAGCAGTGTCTACACCGGCGAACGTCTCTTTGCGGACTACCAGGGCACCTGGGGACTGATTCGTCTGCTGGAGCAGGCCAATGTCACGGCGTTGGACGACGGCGATAGCCGCTTCCGGGTCGTGTTGGATGCGCCAGATGGTTTGCGCCTCACTTGGCACTTGCGCACCGAGTTGCGGGAAGGCCCGCTTGCGCTGCTCAAATTGCGAGGGTTCAGCTTGCCGCGAGAGATCTTTCTGGTCGATGGCCGTGACACACCGCAGTACGCGCAGAATGGGGGCATTGAATGAGTCTGAAAAGCCTGATCGAAAGCTGTTTACCCGGTTGCGAGCCACTGGCCGTGGCGCGCGAGCACAGCGAGTGCTGGAAAACCTGGTTGACCCCCATCCGTGATGACGCGCCCGTAGGCGAGGATCCGGTTTATGACGACGACTTCCAGCGTATGCGCGAGGAGGTCAACAAGCTTTCCGGGGCGGATGTGGAGCTGGTGGCGCAGCTGGGGCAGAAGCTGCTCCAGCACTCGTGTAAAGACCTTCGCGTTGCCACTTACTACCTCTGGGCACGCTTGCACCGGGACGGAGAGGCAGGCTTGGCGGATGGCTTGAACTTGTTGGCAGCGTTAATGGAACGTTATGCCGACGGCATCCTGCCTGTGCGTGGCAACAGCCGCAAGATGGCCTTGGAGTGGCTTGCCGGCAGCAGGGTCCTGGCAAGCCTGTCGCTGTACCCACAGGTGGTCAAGGCTGAAACCGAGCGAACGGTGGCTGCTTTGGTATGGTTGGAGCACTGCTTCAGCCATTGGCCTGAAGACCAACTGCCAGGACTGGACGCGTTGTACGGTGCCCTCACTGCCCGACTCGCTGTGTCGGGAGGTGTTGATGCAATCGTCCCTCAGACTGGCAGTGATTCACCCGTAGACAGTAGGGCGGCAGGCCCGAGCCCAACACCCATAAAGTCGGGCCGAGATCTGCTGGACAGTGGTAGAGGGCTAGCCAGCTATCTACGTGATCAACCAGAAGGGTGGTTGGCGGCGCATCGGCTGATGAAGAGTTTGCGTTGGGACACCGTGCATCAACTGCCGCCGCAAACTGCGCAGGGGGTTACCCGCCTGGCGCCGCCTCGCGGCGAGTATCGCGCTCAGCTCAAGCGCTTGCACTTGCAGCAAAGCTGGAACGAGCTGATTGATCAGGTTGAGCAAATGTATGCCGAAGGCGTCAACCACTTCTGGTTGGATTTGCAATGGTATCTCCATCAGGCCCTGAGCAAATCCGCTGAGCCCTACAAAAGCTGGGCGGATATCGTCAAACACGATCTGGCCATGCTGCTGCACCGTCTGCCGGGCGTGGAGCTGCTGTGTTGGAGCGATGGCTCGCCATTCGCTGATGAAGCCACGCGTGAGTGGATCAACCAACAGGTCAGCGGTAACCGCCCAGAACAATGGCTGCCCGCAGCGGCCCCCGCATTGTCGGCGGCCGCATGCGAAATACTCGCCTTGGAACCCGAGGCACTGGCGCAAGCGGATGCTGACGGTGTCGAGCAGGCGCTGGCTTGGCTGGCGAGTCGGCCCGATGTGCAGACCGGGCGACAGCGTTGGTTACTGCGTTTGCTGATGGCGCGAGTGGCCGAACAGTGCGGCAAGGCCGAGCTGGCCATTCATTTGTTCACTGAGCTGGACGCTGCCGCGCAACGCCACACATTTGCCGACTGGGAGCCCGACCTGCTCTTCGAGGTCAAGGCGCGTTTACTCAAGCTGCTGCGTTTGAAAAACCAGCGCAACGATGCTGACCGGCCTGCGTTGGCGCGGCAAATGGAACACCAGTTGGCAGCACTCGTATCCATTGACCCGGTACGCGCTGCAATCCTGTGCAGTTAATTCACTTTGATCAGGAATCTGTTTTGACTACGGACAACCTAACCCTGCGTTACTTCGACGCTGAAATGCGCTACTTGCGGGAAGCAGGTAAGGAGTTTGCCCAAGCTTTCCCGGATCGGGCGGCGCAGCTCAACCTGGATAAACCCGGCGCTGAAGATCCCTATGTGGAGCGCTTGTTCGAAGGCTTTGCGTTCTTGATGGGGCGTCTGCGTGAGAAATTGGACGATGACCTGCCTGAGCTGACGGAGGGGCTGGTCAGCCTGCTGTGGCCGCATTACCTGCGTACCATCCCATCGCTGGCCATCGTCGAGCTTATGCCAGATGTCAATCAGATGAAGGGCAGCGAGGAGGTCGCAAGAGGTTTTCAGGTGCTGTCACAGCCGGTGGGGCAGCACCGTACCCGCTGCCGCTACTCCACCACGCAGGATTTGACGCTACGGCCGCTCAATCTGGAAACCGTGCGACTTGACCATGAGCCCGATGGACGTGCAGTTCTACGCCTACGCTTCGCGCGTGGAGCACTGGCCGACTGGGATCAACTCGATCTTGCGCACATTCCCTTGTATCTGAATGCCGACGCGGCGCTTGCCAGTGTGTTGCACCAGGCGCTGACATTGAACGTGCAGGCGCTGCATGTGCGCTTGCCAGGCGCGGCGCAGCGCAAGGCATTTGCGGGGCAATTCAAGCCAAAGGGGTTTGCGGACGATGATCGCCTTTGGCCTAAAGGCGACAGCGCCTTCAGCGGTTATCAGTTGTTGCTGGAGTACTTTACGTTCCGCGAGAAGTTCATGTTCGTGACGCTCTGCGGCCTGGAATCGCTCGTGCTGCCTGCGCACGCGCCGTGGTTCGAACTTGAAGTAGTACTCAGTGAGCCCTGGTCGCATACGTTTACGCCGACGCAAGAGCACATTCGTTTGCACGCGGTCCCCGTGATCAACTTATTTGCACTGGAGGCTGATCCACTCATCTTGGACCCGTTGCAGAATGAATACTTGCTTCGCCCAATGCGCTTGCAGGACGGTCATACAGAGATCTACTCGGTAGACAAGGTTTCTGGAGCGAAAGACAGCGTTCGTCAGGATTACGTGCCGTTCAGCAGCTTTCGTCACAAAGGGGGGATGCTTCGCGATGAGGCCCCCGAGCGCTATTTTCATACCCGCCTGAGACGCGGCGCCAATGGTCTTCATGACACTTGGCTGATTCTTGGCGGGGAGGGCTTTGACAAGGATGTATTGCTCAATCGCAAAAGCCTGTCGTTGCGCCTGACCGGTACCAATGGCCAGCTGCCGCGAAAAGCATTGCGCAGTACGTTGCTCGACGCTGCGGCGCAGTCCACACAGGCAGGCTTGCGAGTCCGCAACCTGACCGCGCCGACCCTACCGTGCTACCCGCCGAATCGCGATCGTTTTCACTGGCGCGTGCTCAGTCATCTGGGGTCGAATTTTCTACCGATGCTCAACAGTGCAGAAGTACTGCGTGGCACGTTGGCCTTGTACGAGTGGACGGGTAACGAAACGAACCGCCGCCGTTTGGAGGCCATTGTTGACGTCAAGCATCACTTGATTCAGCGATTTGAAAAAGGCTTCTTGCTGCGAGGTGTGGATATCGAAGTGACGGTCGATAGCAATGGCTTTTCAGGCGAGGGGGATATCTGCCTGTTCGGTGAAATGCTCAGCCGGTTCTTCGCTCTGTATGCGGACATTCATTTGTGCACTCAACTGACGATGATTTTGCAGCCGACGGGGAGGTGCCTGCGATGGAACGAACATCACAGTCAGCGTATTCCCGGTTGAAGGCCGAGGGCATTGTGCATGTGTTGGCTGAACAGGTATCGACGGCTAACGTCTACCGCTTCTGCCAGGTGCTGGAGCAGGTGTTGGCTGAACAACCACCGCTGGGCAGCACTGCACATCCCGGCGATGACCTAATCAGGTTCCGGCCAGATCCTGGAATGGGATTTCCAGCAGGCGAGTTGAAGGCCATTGAAATCGACGAGTCTGCTCCACACCGACCGCTGACAGTGCGAACCCGGCTGCTGGGTTTGTATGGCGTCGACTCTCCTTTGCCCACGGCCTATCTGGACGATATCGCCCTGCGACGCGAAGGCCATGAGGCGCTGGAGCACTTCCTCGATATCTTCAACCATCGAATATTCACCCAGTTCTACCGGATCTGGCGCAAGTACTCCTACCCGGCAACGTTCGAACCGGGCGGGCGCGATGCCACTTCACAGTGTTTATTGGGCTTGATCGGGTTGGGCATTCCCGGTACGGCAGAGCGTATCGCCACACCGATGTCACGTTTTCTGGCCCTGCTTAGCGTCATGCGTCTACCCACGCGCAACGTGGAGGGGATTGGTGCGTTGGTGAAATTGCTGGCGCCACACACGGATACGCACGTGACCGGGCATTGGCCGCAGAGCGTTGTGCTTGAGCAGCCCGCCAGCCTTGCACCAGAGCGTCCGGTGACTTTGGGCCAGGGCATGCCGTTGGGCGCTGTCGGGCACGACGCGAACAGCCAGCTGCGCCTGCGGCTGTATACCGAGGACCAGGATGAAGCGCGTGAGTGGCTTCCTGGTGGCCGGCTGATAGCCGATTTGCGGGTGTTGCTTGAGGTGTATCTGGGATGGCGTTGCACAGCGCTGCTACAGCTCTCAATTCCACGCGAGATGGTGCCGGCTCCTGTACTAGGACGCACTCGGTCGATGCTTGGCATGACCGCTGTGTTGAAGCGGGCGCAGAGCGTACTCCCATCGGCTCAAGACGACACGATCACGATCAACCTGGGCCGATATCAAGGCCTGCATTTGAACCCTCGCAGGAAGGAGGTACAGCATGTTGCGTACCGTTTTTAAATGCTTCACGGCATCAACTTTGATTGCTGTTTTGAGTGGGTGTGGCCTTGCACAAACGGTGGCAGACGGCACCGCGTCCACTGCCCGGGCGATCTTCTACAAGCAAGTCAAAACGCTGCATCTAGATCTCAATGGCCGGGCAGCGATAAATACCGATGGCGCAGAGATGAGCGGATTGTCGGTGCCAGTGCTGGTTCGGGTCTACCAGTTGAAGGGCAGCAAGGCGTTGGAGAACGCTACCTATGACGATCTGGTAGGCCAAGGTGAGCGAGTGCTGCGCGATGATCTGCTCGATGAGCGCGTTGTCGTGGTCAAGCCTGGTGAGGCGGCGCAACTGAGTGCACCACTGCTAGGCGAAGCTAAATACGTTGCCGTGGTTGCTCTGTTCCGAAGTCCAGACGTTTTTGAAAATACGTGGCGCATCGTCTTGCACCGTGACGACCTCGAACCGGATCAGGCCAGAGTGCTGGAATTGGGCGATAACCGACTGACGCTTCAACATCGTGCGGAGGGCTGAATGCATGCCTGAGACCAGTCCTTCTCTTTACGAAATCCTGTTGCAGAACTTTTGCGGTGAGCTAGCGCTGGACCAGGTGAATGAAGATGACCAGCTGACCCTCTCGGTGCTGGACAACATTCAGCGCATTCTCAACAGCCGTGCAGGCTCACTCTCGCATCTGCCTGACTATGGCTTGCCGGATATGGGCACGGTGCTGCAAGGGCTACCGGCTTCAGCCCATGGTTTGATGAACGACATCGCCCGAACGTTGCGCCGCTATGAGCCTCGCCTGGCGCAGGTGAGCATTCAGCTATTACCTCAGTCTCGTCCTGGCCATCTTGAATACGCCCTTGATGTGCTCATCAAGGGCGGCAGCAGGGCGTCCTTTGGAACCACGCTTGGCGCTGACGGCAGGGTTGTAGTGCGTCACCTCAAGCAGGAAGGCTACCTTTGCGTGTAATAGAGCCAACAGGGGGCCAGATGACGGCGCTTTTTGAGATGCGTGTTCGCCTGGGAGGGGATCCGGGCAACTTCGATGAGTTCAAGGTGTTGCACGGTGAGCTGGCCAAGCTCACCCATCCCGCCTGCCCAGATGTGGACTGGGCAAAAGTTGAGGGGTTGTCTTTGCGACTCTTCGAGCTGAATGGGGTTGAGCTGCAAACGGCGGTGGCGTTCGTATTGGCGCGTAGCTACCGCACCGGAGTGGCGGGCTTGACCGAGGGTGTGGCGCTGCTCTTTACGCTGAGCGATGAGTGGCCGAGCTTGTGGCCAGTGCAGGCGTCAGCCCGCATCGATCTCATTGCATGGTTGTTTACTCAGTTGCATCCATTGGTTCGCATGGTGGAGTGGGGCACTTCAAACACGGCAGTGCTGAGCGATCTGATTGCCGAGCTGAACCGGCTGGAGCACCGCTTGAAACGCCATGGTCAAGCTCCATTGGTATCGCTGCAGGTCTTCAGAAACCAGATAGTCAGCCTTCTGCAACGCATGTCGGGAAGTAGGGCCGCTGCGATGCCGCTTCCTCTGCAGTCCTGGGCAACAATTGCTGAGCCATCCATCACGCCTCAAATTGCTGCTGTCGCTTCTGCGCCTTCGACTTATACATTCGTTGTCGAGCCTGCGGCGCAGAAGCGTGCCGTATTGCCGTGGTTGCTGACATTGATGGTCACAATTGCATTCATGGGGTGGTTGGGCTGGCAAGAGTGGGCAGCCAGGCAAGCCGAAGAACCCCCAGTGCCCGATCCAATCCATCTCGACAGCCTGAACCTGTTCGATCCTGGCAGTGCCGAACTCAAACCCGGTTCAACCAAACTGTTGATCAATGCTCTCGTTGGCATTAAAGCCCAACCAGGCTGGCTGGTCGTTATTTCCGGGCATGCGGATGCGCGAGGGGATGCAGCCAAGAATCTCGATCTTTCTCGTGCCCGCGCTTCCGCTGTTCGCGACTGGATGCAGCGTATGGGCGATATCCCGGACAGTTGCTTTGCTGTCCAAGGTGTTGCCGCCAGTCAACCGGTCAGCAGCAACGACACCCTGAATGGTCGCGCAGAAAATCGTCGGGTGGATATTCGATTGGTACCTCAGGGAGATGCATGTGGCGAGCTGGAGGCCGTAGGGCGTTCGTTTCGGGGAAGAGAAGCTGCGTGATGGCGTACCTGCAAGGCGATGTGATGCTGAACTGCGCCAATGTGCGCATGCTGACATCGCTGCCCCGAGTCTGCTGAACAAGAAGCGTAAGGCTAAGGGCAAGCCGCTGTTCTTCAACAACTACGTACTTAGGTTCAGGCGCCTCGAAGCGGGTCGCACGCTGCGGGAGATCTTCACGCTTCTCCTGAGGGCATCTGCGTCGCGGGGGGAGGCAGCTGTACGTGGGTTGAC
The DNA here is from genome assembly GCF_009933855.1 of Pseudomonas sp. SG-MS2. Taxonomy (NCBI): domain Bacteria; kingdom Pseudomonadati; phylum Pseudomonadota; class Gammaproteobacteria; order Pseudomonadales; family Pseudomonadaceae; genus Pseudomonas; species Pseudomonas sp. SG-MS2. The sequence continues at coordinate 26,417 of NZ_MOMO01000047.1, forward strand.
AGACCGGCGGTAAAATCACGAAAAACTCCGGCGCACGCAAGCGTGCCCACACGCATAGCCACCATAAAACTGAGACTGTCTGCGTGATTTACCGTCACATCCTGTCAAAGCTGTATCGTTGATGAGCAACGACATGCCGAGACTGGAGCGCAGCTACAGTGGCCGCAACGGAAAAAGTGCAGTGCGAGTATGTTTGGGAAATGGACTACAAGGAAGAGGGAAAATCTGATTTCCTGGTGTTTCCAGCGCTCAAGATGTGGGTGTATTGATCGGTCTATGTCAGCCTATGGCGGGCAGCAATCCAATGCTCTGTAATCAGTATGGGCCACATCGCCGGCAAGCCGGCACGGCCGACACCTATCGAGACACCGGGGTCGTATATGGGAGACCGGCGAACCCTGTGATAATGGGGGCAATTACAAGGGCCATGTCATGCTGACCATCTCCAATAACGTGCATCTACCGGATGCCGAAATCGAACTGACATACATCCGCGCGCAGGGCGCGGGTGGGCAGAATGTCAACAAGGTGTCCAGCGCCGTGCACCTGCGCTTCGACATCCCTGCCTCATCGTTGCCCGAGTTCTATAAAGAGCGGCTGCTGGCGCTACGCGACAGTCGCATCACCGGCGAGGGCGTATTGATCATCAAGGGCCAGCAGTACCGCACCCAGGAGCAGAACCGTGCTGACGCACTGGCGCGTCTTGCCGAGTTGATCACCACAGCCGGCAAGACCGAGAAGAAACGCCGCCCCACCAAGCCGACCCTCGGCTCGAAGACCCGCCGCCTGGAAGGCAAAGCCAGGCGGAGCAATGTCAAGGCGGGTCGGGGCAAGGTGGAATTCTAATGCTGGGATCTGCTACACCGCCTGCGCCAAAAGCGGGTAGTCGATGGTCACGTTGCTGAAGCAGTCAGCCCCGGGTTATCGGCGAAGTTCTGCAGCAAACTGCGACGCCTTGAGTTGCAACTGCGCAGGCCCGCCCCAGAACGCGCCGTGGCGCACGATCACCCGTTCATGCAGCGCTGCCGCCACCGCAGCGGCAGCATTTGGGGCTTTGAACAGCACAAAACTCGCTTCGTTGCCTACCTTCAGCCCATAGCCCTTTTTACCCATCACCCCGGCACTGGCTTCGGTCGCCATGTGCAGCGCTACCCGCAGTTCCTCGTCAGTGTTGAAGCCCGAGCGATAGCTGACCAACATGGCCCGTTGCAGCATGTCGCCATTGCCGTAGGGCCACCAGGCGTCCTGGATGTTGTCGTTGCCGGTGAACACTCGCACACCGCCTGCGCGCAGGCGCAGCACGGGCGGGAAAGCGTGCTCGCCCGGGGCGTTGGTCATGATCGACACGCCTGCACCGGCCAGCACTTCGGCGGTGCGGTCCACCACGCTGTCGACAACATCACCCAGGCCATAGGCATGGCTCACCACCACCAAACCTTGCATGCCCAGTGCCTGGGTACGCGCGGCGATGCGTTCGAGCTGGGCTATGCAGATGTCACCTGGCTCGTGCAGGTGGATATCTACCTTCACCCCGTGCCGGTCGGCGATGCCGAAAACAATGTCCAGCTGCGCTTCGGCGTCACCGTCCAGGGTGGTCGGGTCGATACCGCCCACCACCTGCACACCTTCGCGTACGGCAGCCTCCATTACTTCGGCAGTGCCGGGGCAGGTCACCACGCCGGCCTGGGGGAAAGCCACCAGCTCGATGTCGATCAGGTCTTTCCACTTCTCGCGGGCTTCGAGGATGGCGCGCAGATTGGCAAGGCCGGTGGTGGCGTCCACATCCACATGGCAGCGCATGGCCAGGGTGCCGAAGGCGGCGGCCTGACGAATCAGGGCATCGGCGCGTTCGACAATAGGCGGGGCGCTGGCGAGCTCGCGCTTTTCCACCGCCAGCCGTTCACGCAGGGAGGCCACGCTCTGGTGCGGGCGCCAACGGTCGCCGACGAAACTCTTGTCCAGGTGAATGTGGCCATCGACGAACCCAGGCAACGCCAGCAGCCCTTCAAGGTCGATGGTTTCGCGGGCCGGCTCACTGGCGCGCTGCGGGCCGATATGGGTGATGCGCCCGTTCTTTACGGCAATGTGCAGGGGCAGGCCATCGGCGTCGATGGCATTGATGAACTCGCGGTCATTCATGGTCGGGCCTTTTTCCCAGGCTGAGTGATGACACACGGTAGGCAGGATCCGCACACGCCACAAATTAATTATCAGGATCGATTGCAGTGCATTTCTGGATGCCGGCAGCGCTAGGGGTAATGCCTGTCAGTTAGCGTTATCAGGGCTGCTACGCAGCCAATCGCCGGCAAGCCGGCCACACAGATACCATGCAGTTCTTGAGGTCTGCACTGTGCCTGTGGGAGCTGGCTTGCCGGCGATGGGCCGCAAAGCGGCCCCAAATCGATATTCAGCCCGCAGTGTTTGACGAGCGAACATCGGCACAGGGAAGGGCGTGCTACTGCAGCGTCGGCGGCTTCATCTCCAGGGGCATCCCTGCCAGCGTAGCCTCCATCCCCGCAATTTTTCGCGTAAGCCGTTGCGCCTCCTCATCTTTGCCCTGTGCTTTCAGAAGATCCCGCTCTTTGCGTAATGCGAGCAGGCATTTTTGCAGACCCAGGCCAGAAGTATTGAACTGGTCCATGTTTCCCTCATGCTGAAGGCTTCCGTGCCGTTGTAGGAAAAATGGACCCTAGCAGTTCGATATTGCTGCGGAAACTGAGGTTTCATACAGCAGATACTCGGCACCCAGATGCGGCCTACAGTAAGGGGGAAAACTTCCTACAAATTAACTTAGAGGCTGTTTCTATTCGTGTAGATCAGGCTTGCGTCTGATGCCCGTAATTGCTGAGCCTGTGATGACCTGACCGTTGAAAGAGGCATCATGCTGCTGGCAGGCTGGCCAGCTATGCACTGAAACTTAAAGTTGCAATTGTATGCCGGTGTCGACAAGTCAAACGCGCTCTTGTGACCTCCCACGACCACTGCCACATGGTGAGCACGCTTGGCTGGATGCGTGGCCGATCGCATCTGATACGCCTTTTTTCATCAAACCTGAATCTGTATCCGTATCAGCGCTGCGCCGATAATGCTTTTCATCCCTGCTATCACATTGAAGAGGTTCTGATGGGCAAGCTCGCGCTATTTCTGGGTGGTTTTCTTCTGCTCACCCTTTTGGTAGGCCTACTGGGCACCATCCCCCCAGGCTGACGACTTCCCCCTCCGGCCCCCCTCTTTTGCCAGGGGGCCAGCGTCGTGCCGTTGCGGCAATGGTCCTTGGTATACCGTTAGACTGGCGGTAGCTGCAAGTCGTTCTCAAGTGAAAAGGCCTCGT